>JAYSQK010000568.1:0-2319 GCA_043721555.1 Frankiales bacterium | reverse complement strand
CGTGAGCCGCTTCCTGGACGTCGAGCTGTTCGGCACCGTCTTCGTCACGCTGGTCGTGATCATGGATCCGCTAGGCAACGTCCCGCTGTTTCTCGGGCTGACCGGTGGCCGCTCCAACCGGACCCGGCGCCGGCTGGCCTGGCAGGCCGTGCTGGTCTCGCTGGCCGTGATCACCGTCTTCGCGCTGCTGGGCCAGCAGATCCTGGCCTATCTCGGCATCGGGATCCCGGCGCTGCAGGGCGCCGGCGGCCTGCTGCTCGCGATCGTCGCGCTCGAGCTGCTCACCGGCAAACAGGACGACCCGGCCGAGGTCGACAACGTCAACGTGGCGCTGGTGCCCCTCGGCACCCCGCTGCTGGCCGGCCCCGGTGCGATCGTCGCCACGATCGTGTTCGTCAAGCAGGCGCACGGGGTCGCCCAAGGGGTGGCAATCGGGTCCGGCATCGTCGCGGTGCACCTGCTGGTGTTCCTGTCGCTGTTCTTCAGTGTCACCATCACAAAGATCATCCGGGAGGCCGGGATCGTGCTGTTGACCAGGATCTCGGGGCTGCTGCTGTCGGCCATCGCCGTGCAGCTCATCGCGAACTCGGTCCGCGCCTTCGTCCGGGCGGGCTGAGCCGGGGTAGAAAGAGCACATGAACCACCTGCGACGCCTCGCCCCCCTGCTCCTCGCCGCCTTCGTGCTCGTGCTGATGCCCGGTACGGCCCGTGCCGAGAACGCGGGCACCGTCGCGCAGGCGCTGCGCAGTAGCCCGGTCTACCAGGCCAAAGGTCTGGACCGGATCGACGTGGCGACCGCCCAGGGCGCCGTGCAGGGCACCGCTCCGCAGATCTACGTCGCCGTCCTCGAGGCCGGCGCGGCCTCCTCGGCCAACGAGGCGGCCGCCCGGGCGAGCGACATCGGCAAGGCGCTGGGCACGACCGACGCGGTCGTGCTCGTCATCACCGACAGCAGGCACCTCGGCGCGGCGACCGGTAAGGATGCGCGGTCGCGGGGCGCCAACGGCGGCGCGGCGCTGACGCAGGAGCTCGCGTCGATCAAGGGCAAGCCGTTCGACAAGGCGACCGTGACCGGCTTCGTCAAGGCGTTCGCGCAACAGGTCGGCGCACAGGTCAGCAACGGCAGCACCACCACGAACGGCAACAACACCTCGACGCCGCAGAAGGCCTCGCACTCGGGCCGGAACTTCCTGCTCGTGCTGCTCGCGCTCGGTGGTGGTGGCTTCGCGTTCTACCGGCGGAGCGCCAAAAAGAAGCGGGACCGGGACAATCAGGGGCTGCGCGCCGACGTCGAGTCGCTCTACAACCGGCTCGGCAGCGACGTATCGACCCTTGATGCCAAGGGTGACCAGCTTGCGCTGCAGGCGCTGTCGGACGCATCCGAGCGCTACAACGCGACCGGTTCGGCGCTTGCGACGGCGGACACACCGGGCGAGTTCGCCGCGGCCCGGCGTACGGCGGTGGAGGGCCTGGTCGCGGCCCAGACGGCGCGCAAGCAGCTCGGCCTCGATCCTGGCCCCGAGATCCCGCTGCCCCCCGGCAACGGGCCGCAGCTGACCGGTGAGCAGCGGGTTCGCTTCGGCGACCAGGAGTACGACGGGTCGCCGAACTACCGGCCGGGCAACGGCCACTACTACGGCGGCGGCAACGTCAACGGCCAGATGGTGCCGGGCGGGTGGTATTCGCAACCGTTCTGGACCCCGTTCCTGCTCGGCAGCGTGCTGTCCGGCGGCCTCGGCGGTGGTGGGCTGTTCGGCGGCGGGCTGTTCGGCGGCGGCTACGGCGGCGGTGGCTACGAGCGGGGCTACGAGGAGGGCCGGGAGAACTCCCAGGACGACTTCCGCGGTGACGGTGGTGGGGGCGGCGACTGGGGCGGCGGGGGCGGCGGCGGCGGTGGTGGCGACTGGGGCGGCGGCGGTGGCGGCGATGGTGGTGGCGGCGGCGACTGGTAGCTCGGACTGGGCCTACGGTACGACCCGGCCTCGACGACACGGTCAACCAGGCGGACCCGGGGACGTCGGCAAGCGGTCATGTCCACAGGCCGATGTTGGTGCGGAAGTCCTCCACGGCTTCCTCGACGATGCCACCACGAGCCAGGCTCTGGTGGAGCTGCTCTCGGGAAGCGCTGGTGGCCCCCTCGCTCCACTGCACGAGACTCGCTGAGAGGGAAGCGAACGAGGGGCGCACCTGTGACCAGCGGTGGGCGGCGCTGACCCGATCGGTGGTCCAAGTGATGTCGTGGACACTGACCAGCCCGGCCACCGCCAGCAGCGTCTTGCGTGCTACTCGCCGCCCCAAAGACGCGATGTCGAGACGCGG
>JAYSQK010000567.1:0-1841 GCA_043721555.1 Frankiales bacterium | reverse complement strand
CGCAGCGTCGGCAACTTGGCGGGGTCCATCGCCTGCACCTGGGCGTACTCGTCCAGCAGGTGCTCCAGCTGGGCCATCTCGTCGTAGGTCTCGGCCCGGGCCATCGGCGGCACGAGGTGGTCGACCACGGTGGCGTGCGCCCGCCGCTTCGCCTGCGTCCCCTCACCGGGGTCGTTGACGATGAAGGGGTAGAACAGCGGCAGGTCGCCGAGGACCACGTCGGGCGAGCACGATGCCGACAGCCCGAGCCCCTTGCCCGGCAACCATTCGAGGGTCCCGTGCTTGCCGAGGTGGACGACGGCGTCGGCCTGGAACTCCTGCGCCAACCACCGGTAGGCGGCCAGGTAGTGGTGACTCGGCGGCAGGTCCGGGTCGTGGTAGATCGCGATCGGGTTCTCGCCGAAGCCGCGTGGCGGCTGGATCGCCAGCACCACGTTGCCGTAGCGCAGCGCCGCCAGCACGATGTCGTCGCCGTCGACATACAGCCGGCCCGGTGGCGGCCCCCAGTGCTCGACCATCCGCCTCCTGAGATCGCTTGGCAGCTCGGCAAACCAGCGCTCATAGGTCGCGATCGGCACCCGGGCCGCGGCGGTCTGCAGTTGCTCCTCGGTCAGCCACTCGACGTCGTGCCCACCCGCCGCGATGAGCGTGTGGACGAGGGTGTCGCCGTCCTCCGGGAACGACCCGACGTCGTAGCCGGCCGCCCGCATCGCCTTGAGCAGGAACACCGCACTCGCCGGGGTGTCCAGCCCGACCGCGTTGCCGACCCGCGCGTGCTTGGTCGGATAGGACGACAGGACGAGGGCGACCTTCTTCTGCGCATTCGGCACCGACCGCAGCCGGGCGTGCCGCACCGCGATGCCGGCGACCCGGGCGGCCCGTTCCGGGTCGGCGACATAGACCGGGACGCCGTCCGGGCCGAGCTCTTTGAAGGAGAACGGCGCCGTGACGAGCCGGCCGTCGAACTCCGGGATCGCGACCTGCATCGCCGCGTCGATCGGCGCGAGGCCGGCGTCCGAGGCAGCCCACTCGGCTCGGCTACTGGTCACGCAGATCCCCTGCAGGACAGGCACATCCAGGCTGACCAGGGCGCGGGCGTCCCACGACTCGGTATCGGCGGCGTTCGACCCACCGCCCGCGAGTACCGTCACGATCAGCGCATCCACCCGGCCGGCGAGCAGCTCTTCGACCACCGGCAGCCGGCCGTCGGCGTCCGGCCGCAGCGAGGCGACGTAGACGGCCAGGGCGTTCGCGCCGTGCACCTCGATCGCCTCGCACAGGGTCTCGACAAAGGCGGTGTTGCCGCTCACCTCGTGCGCCCGGTAGAACACGACGCCCACGGTCGGCTTGGCCGGGTCGACGACCCGCACCCCGTGCACGCCGTACGCCGGGACAGTGGTCGGGGCCGCAAAGCCGTGACCGGTCAGCAGCACGGTGTCGGACAGGAAGGCCACGAGCTCGCGCAGGTTGTCGACCCCGCCCTCACGCAGGTAGGCCGCCGCGTCGGCGACCACGCCGGCCCGGACGGTCGACAGGGCGGTGAGCTCGGCGTCGACGGTGCCCTCGCCACCGAGCGCCACCAGCGGGATCCGGGCGGCGGCGCAGCCGGCCACGAGGGCGTCGAGGCCGTCCCAGGCCCGGCGACCACCGAGCAACCGGACGACGACGATCGACACGCCGGCCAGGTCGACCGCGCCGGTACGAGCCGGGTTGGCGAGGCGCAGCGGAAGCGCCGGATCCTGGACGGCTCGCGCGGCGAGCAGGTCGGTGTCGGCGGTGGACAGCAGCAACAGGGTCACCGGCCCATTCTCGCCGATCCGCCCGGCGGCGCCCTTCTCCGT
>JAYSQK010000566.1:0-2853 GCA_043721555.1 Frankiales bacterium | reverse complement strand
TGGACGGCCGTCCGTACGACATCGCCTGCGGGCAGATCGATGTCGGCAATGCCGCGACCGAGATGACCGAGGTGATGGCGCGTGGCGTCCAGCAGGCCGACGGCAGTGTGCGGCCGGAGCCCAGGATGGCGGTCGACGATGTGGCACGGGCCGTCGTCTACATGGCCGGCCTGCCGCTCGAGGCCAATGTCGCGAGTCTGACGGTGCTGGCCACCACGATGCCGTACGTCGGACGCGGGTAGCCCGGACCGGCCGGGTCCGCGTCAGAATGCGCGTCATGACGACGAACTACGGTGCCTGGCCCTCGCCGCTGTCAGCGGCCGATGTCGCCGCCGGGACGGTGCACGTGTCCTGGCCGAGGCTGGCCGAAGGTGACGTCTGGTGGGTCGAGGGTCGACCGGCTGAGGCCGGTCGCAACGTGATCGTCCGCCGGTTGGCCGACGGGACGATGCGAGATGTGCTGCCCGCGCCATGGAACGCCCGGACGCGGGTGCACGAGTACGGCGGCAACCCCTGGCTGATCGCGGCCGGCGCCGTGGTGTTCACGAACTTCGACGACCAGCGGCTGTGGCGCCTCGACCCCGGCGGGGAGCCGCTCGCGTTGACGGCCGAGCCGGCTGAGCCGGCCGGCGCCAGATACGCCGACTTGCTGCTCGTGGGCGACGAGGTGTGGTGCGTCCGTGAACTGCATGAGGCCGGCGTGGTGAGCCGTGCGCTGGTCGCGGTGGCTCTCGACGGCTCCGGTCACGTCCGGGTGCTGGTCACCGACACGCATTTCCTGGCGCACCCGCGCGTCTCGCCGGACGGCCGAAGCCTGGCGTGGGTGGGTTGGGACCATCCGCAGATGCCCTGGGACGGCACCGAACTGCGGGTCGCCACGATCGACGGCGGGCTCGTCGGCGCACCCCGGACGCTGCTCGGCGGCCCGCAGGAGTCGGTGCTGCAGCCGGAGTGGCTCGACGACCGGACACTGGTCGCGACCTGCGACCGCTCGGGTTGGTGGAATCTGGTCCGCGTCGGCCTGGCCGGCGACGTGACCCCGATCCAGCCGGCCGAGCAGGAGTTCGCCGGACCGTTGTGGATGCTCGGGATGACGTGGTGCGCCCGGCTGGATGACGGCCGGGTCGTCGCGCTTCACGGCGACCAGCTGTCGGTGATCTCACCCGACGGTGCGCTGACCGACCTGGATCTGCCCTGCACGTCGTGGTCCCCGATGCTGCACACCGATGGTCGGCGGGTGGTCACGATCGGCGGTTCGGCCACCGCCCCACCGTCGGTGGTCGTCCTCGACGCCGATGGCGGGTGCGAGATCGTGCACGTCAGCGCCGAGGTAGGAGTCGGTGCCGAATGGCTCCCGATCCCCACCCGTCGGACGTTCCCGAGCGCAGGTGGCCGGCTGGTCCACGCGCTCATCTACCCGCCCACCTCACCGGTCTCGCGTGCCCCCGAGGGTGAGCTGCCGCCGTACATCGTCTTTGTGCACGGTGGACCGACCTCGCAGGCCTCGCATGTCCTGGACCTGGAGAAGGTCTACTTCACCAGCCGGGGCATCGGCGTTGTCGACGTCGACTACGCCGGGTCGACGGGCTATGGCCGGCCGTACCGCGATGCGCTGCGTGGGCAGTGGGGAGTGGTCGACGTCGAGGACTGCGTGGCAGCCGCCCGCGGTCTCGCCGACGCCGAGCTGGCCGACGGCGGCCGCCTGCTCATCCGCGGCGGCAGCGCCGGGGGGTGGACCGTCCTGGCGGCCCTGACTCGCACGGACACCTTCGCGGCGGGCGCCTCCTACTACGGCGTCGCTGACCTGATGAGTCTCGCGCAGGACACGCACGACTTCGAGTCCCACTACACCGACGGGCTGGTCGGGCCGCTCCCGGAGGCGTTCGCGACCTACCAGGAGCGATCGCCGCTCTCGCACGTCGATGGCCTGTCCTGCCCCGTCCTGTTGCTCCAGGGGGCCGAAGACCAGGTCGTGCCTCCCGCGCAGGCCGAGTTGTTCCGAGATGCCCTGGTCCGCAAGCAGATCCCGCACGCCTACCTGCTGTTCGCGGGCGAGCAGCACGGCTTCCGCCGGGCCGAGACGATCATCTCTGCGCTCGAGGCCGAGCTGAGCTTCTACGGGCAGGTGCTCAGCTTCACGCCGCCGCTGGTGCCCGTGCTCCCACTGACGCCCCATTGACCGCACGCGCGCGCCCACCGGTTCAGTGGCCGCGGAAGGCGTCCTCCAGCCATTCGGCCACCACCGTCGGGACGACGAGGGCATGCACCACCAGCGGGACGCGCGCCCCAGCGGCCAGCCACGCCGACACGGCTCGCAGATCCTCGGCCCGGCGTACGACGACCGATTCGAGACCGGCGCCACGGGCCACGGCAGCCAGGTCGACCTCGGGGAACTGGACGAGGTCGACCGGGTGCCCGTCGGGGCCGAAGTGGTGCACCTCCGCGCCGTACGCGCCGTCGTCGTAGACCACGACGAGCAGCCGCAGGCCGAGCCGCGCGATGGTTTCCAACTCGCCGAGCGACATCAGCAGCCCACCGTCGCCGACGGCGGCAACGGTCAGCCGATCCGGCCGCGCGATCGCTGCGCCGACGGCGGTCGCAAGCCCCAGGCCGACGGACTGGAAGCCCTGCGTGAACACGAAACCCGACTCCCTGGGCACCCGCAGATACATCGGTGCCCAGCCCATGAAGTGGCCCGAGTCGACGACGAGCGTCCGCTGTTCCGGCAGCAGGTCGTCGAGCAGCCGCGACAGCGTCCGCGGGTCGATCCGGTCGTCGGTGCCGGCGTCGACGTAGGACAGCTCGCTCCAACGGCCGGTGGCGATCCGCGACCGCAGCGGCTCGGCGCGCCAG
>JAYSQK010000565.1:0-3650 GCA_043721555.1 Frankiales bacterium | reverse complement strand
CAGCCGCCATGCTCGCCTGCCGGGCCCAGCCCAGTGCCGCCCCGGTACGCCGTACCCGGCCCACCAGCGCCTGGGTGCTGCTGCGGGCCGTCGCCCCCGAGCTGGGGGAGTGGGCCGACTTCTTTGCCGCCGGTGCCCGCAAGCGGGCCGCCGCCGAGGCCGGGCTCGCCGGCGCCGTCACGTCCCGCGAGGCCGACGACCTGCTGCGGGACGCCGAGGCCTTCCTCGCCGTCATCGAGGTGACCCTCAGCGGGATCTCCGGTGTCCAGGCGGCCCGCCCGCTCCTGCTGGTCTCGGGCTAGCGGGGTGCTCACATGACGATCGGTGATCCGTTCGTGCACCTGCACGTGGCCAGCGGTTTCTCGCTGCGGCACGGCGCATCGCACCCGCACGTGCTTGTCGAGCGGGCCGCCGAGCACGGCATGGACACCCTCGCCCTCACCGACCGGGACGGCACCTACGGGGCGGTGAAGTTTGCCAAGGCGTGCGCCCGCAACAGTGTCCGGCCAATCTTCGGGGTCGACCTCGCCGTGGCGCCGGTCTTCCCCGGGCCGCCCCGCGATCCCGGCCGCCGGCGCACCCCGGCCCGGGGAGGGGCCTTCGTCGACGGCGACCCGCGTGACGGGCAGGGCCGCCAGCGGCTGCCCGGCACGACCGGCCGACCCAGGGTGGTCCTGCTCGCCCGCGACGGTCGGGGCTGGGCCGCACTCTGCCGGCTTGTCTCGGCCACCCACCTGGCGGGGGAGCGGGGCGACCCGGTCAGCAGCCTCGACCTGGTCGCCGAGCACGCCGGGTCGGCCGCCCAGGCCGGGTCGCTGGCGGTGCTGCTCGGCCCGGCCTCCGAGCTCGGCCGGGCGGTGGGTGCCCGCCGACCCGACCTGGCGCTGGCCCATCTCGACGCCTGGCGCGACGTTCTCGGCCGCGATGCGGTCGTCATCGAGGTCGTCTCCCACCGCGGCGACGGTGACGCCGGCCGCGCTGCCCGGCTGCTGGGTCTGGCCACCGCCGCGGGCGCCCCGGCCGTGCTGAGCAACGTCGTCCGCTATGCCGACCGGGCTGACGCCCCGACCGCCGACGTGCTCGACGCCGCCCGGCGACTGGTCGCCCTCGACGGCCGGCACGTCGACCGCACCAACGCCGAAGCCGCCCTGCTCTCGGGTAAGGAGATGGCCGACGTCGCCGAAGAGATCGCCCGCTTCGCCGGGCTGTCCGACGAGGGCAGGGGCTTGCTCGCCCGCACCCGGCATGAGGCCGACCGCTGCGCCGTCGACCCCCGCGCCGATCTCGGGATCGGCGAGGTGCACTTCCCCGAGCTGGAGGTTGCCGGCGAGCCTGCGGCGGTGCTGCGGCAGCGGGTCGAGGCCGGCTTCGGCCGGCGCGGCATGGCCCGCGACCCGGTGACCCTGCGGCGGCTCGAGGACGAGCTCGACGTCATCGGCCAGCTCGGCTATCCGTCGTACTTCCTCACCGTGGCCGACGTTGTCGACCTCATCAAGGGGATGGGGGTGCGGGCGGCGGCGCGGGGGAGCGGCGCCGGCAGCCTGGTCACCTACCTGCTCGGGATCAGCGATGTCGACCCGATCCGCTACGGCCTGCTGATGGAGCGGTTTCTGTCCCCACTGCGCCACCAGCTGCCCGACATCGACCTCGATGTCGAGTCCGCCCGCCGCACCGAGGTCTATGAGCAGGTTCTCGCGACCTACGGCGGGGAGCGCTGCACCTGCGTGTCGATGATGGACACCTACCGGGCCCGGCACGGCATCCGTGATGTCGGGGCGGCCCTGGGCATGCCGCCAGGCGAGGTCGACGCGCTCGCCAAGGCGTTCCCGCACATCCGGGCCAACCAGGTCCGGGCCGCCATGCGTGACCTGCCGGAGTTGCGGGCCAGCGGTCTGGCCCGCGGCGAGCACGCGGGACGCATCGACCTGCTGCTCCGCCTGGTCGAGCGGCTCGACGGCCTCCCACGGCACATCGCGCTGCACCCCTGCGGGGTGCTGCTGTCCGACCGGACCCTGCTCGATCGCACCCCGGTCGAGTCCAGCTGGTTGGGCTTTCCGATGAGCCAGTTCGACAAGGACGATGTCGAGGAGCTCGGCCTGCTCAAGCTCGATGTGCTCGGCATCCGGATGCAGTCCGCGATGGCCTACGCGGTACAGGAGGTGCAGCGGGTCGACGGCCAGGACGTCGACATCGACGGGATCCGGCGGGACGACCCCGACACGTTCGCCCTGGTCCAGTCGACCAAGACCCTCGGCTGTTTCCAGATCGAGTCGCCTGGGCAGCGCGAGTTGGTCGGCAAGTTCGCCCCGGAGACCTTCGAGGACCTCATCGTCGACATCTCGCTGTTCCGGCCGGGGCCGGTCAAGAGCGACATGGTGCGGCCGTTCCTTGAAGCCCGGCAGGGCTGGCGGCAACCCGAATACCCCCACCCCGACCTGGTGGATGCGCTGGCCCAGACCTACGGCGTCGTGGTGTTCCACGAGCAGGTCCTGCAGATCGTGGCGCGGATGACGGGCTGCACCCTCGCCGAGGCCGACGAGGTCCGGCGCGCCCTCGGCGACCCCGAGGGCCAGCCGGAGGTGCGGGTCTGGTTCGTGCCGACCGCACTGGCCCGCGGCTACGACCTGGGGGTCGTCGAACGGGTGTGGGAGGTGCTCAAGGCGTTCGGGTCGTTCGGCTTCTGCAAGGCCCATGCCGCGGCGTTCGCCCTGCCGACCTACCAGTCGGCCTGGCTCAAGGCACACCATCCGGCGGCCTTCCTGGCCGGGGTGCTCACCCACGACCCAGGCATGTATCCCAAGCGGCTGATCCTCGACGATGCCCGCCAGTTCGGGATCGCCATCTTGCCCATCGACGTCAACACCTCGGCTGCGTCCTACCGCGTCGAGCGGGTGGGGGTCCTGGACGAACCACCGCCGGCGATCCTGGACCAGCAGCCGGGATCCGAGCAGGCCCCACCCCGTCAGCGCCCACCGGATCTGCGGCTGCCCGACGGCCGGGGCTACGGCATCCGGATCGGGCTGGCCGAGGTCAAGGGCATCAACGACGCCGAGGTCGCCCGGATCGTCGCCGGCCGGCCCTACGCGTCGCTGTCGGACTTCTGGCACCGCGCCTCGGTGTCCCGGCCGGTGGTGGAGCGGCTCGTCGTCGCAGGGGGGTTCGACGCGCTCTACGGCCTGGGTTCCACCGTGCCCGGTCGTCGACGGGGGCAGGTCACCCGGCGCGACCTGCTGCTCCAGGTGACCGAGCTCGATCGGTGGTCCCGGTCGGTCCAGCGCAGCCAGGGCCGTCCCGGCGCGGGACCTCGGCGCAAGCCGCTGCCACCTGGGCGCGGAGCGCTGCCACCGGGCAGTCAGGGGGAGCTGGTGCCGCTCGACGATGTACGGGCGCGGGCGGCCCGGCAGTCGCAGGCCGCAGCGGTGCCCGAGCCGGTCGACGTCCAGCTCGCCCTCGACCTCGGCGACGCACCCGAGCGGACCGGGTCGAGCGGGCTGCCCGAGATGAGCCGGACCGAGCGGGTCCGGGCTGAGCTCGACGTCCTCGGTCTGGATGTGAGCAGCCACGTGATGGAGGCCTACGCACCGTTTCTCACCGACCTCGGCACGACCCGGGCGCGCGACCTGCTGGGTTGCCGGAGCAGGCAGGAGGTC
>JAYSQK010000564.1:0-1941 GCA_043721555.1 Frankiales bacterium | reverse complement strand
TTCATCCTCAAGCCCAGCGAGCGGGACCCGTCGGTGTCGCTCGCCATCGCAGACCTGTGGCAGCAGGCCGGCCTGCCAGACGGCGTGTTCAATGTCGTCAACGGTGACAAGGAGGCGGTGGACGCCCTGCTGGACGCCCCCTGCGTCGCCGCCGTGTCCTTCGTCGGCTCAACGCCCATCGCGCGTTACATCCACGAGCGGGGCACCGCCAACGGAAAGCGCGTTCAGGCGCTGGGCGGTGCCCAGAACCACGCCATCGTGATGCCCGACGCCGACATCGACTTCGCCGCTGAGCACCTGGCTGCGGCAGCGTTCGGATCGGCGGGCGAGCGGTGCATGGCCATTTCGGTGGCGGTTGCGGTCGGGTCCGTAGCGGACGCAGTCGTCGAAGCCGTGAGCGCCAAGGCCCGCGCCGTCAAGGTGGGGTCCGGTCGGGACTCCTCGAGCGAGATGGGTCCCGTCGTCACCCGCGCCGCCCAGCTGCGGATCGAGGGCCTGATCGGCACCGGCGAGGAGCAGGGTGCCCGGCTGGCGGTCGACGGCCGCGGTGTCGACGTACCGGGCTTCGAGGGCGGGTTTTTCGTCGGGCCGACGGTCGTCGACGCGGTGACTACCGAGATGGACGTCTACACGCAGGAGATCTTCGGCCCGGTCATCGCGGTCCTGCGAGTCGAGAGCGTCGACGAGGCCATCGCTGTGATCAACGCAAACCCGTTCGGGAACGGCACCGCGATCTTCACGTCGAGCGGCGAGACGGCCCGCCGGTTCCAGCGCGGCGTCCGGGTCGGCATGATCGGCGTCAACGTGCCGGTCCCGGTGCCGATGGCGTTCTACTCCTTCGGTGGCTGGAAGGACTCGCTGTTCGGCGACAAGCACATGCACGGGCCCGAAGGAGTGTCGTTCTCCACCCGGGCCAAAGTCGTCACCACCCGCTGGCCGGAGCGCTCGGCCGCATCCGACGCCAGTTACCACTTCCCGACCTCGTCATGACCGGCCCGGCCTACCCCAAGCTGCGGCTCGGCACAGCACCCGACTCGTGGGGTGTCTGGTTCGCCAGCGACCCGCAGCAGGTCACCTGGAAGACATACCTCGACGAAATCGCGCGGGTCGGCTACGTCTACACCGAGCTCGGTCCGCAGGGCTTCATGCCACAGGACCCGTCGCAGCTGCGAGACGAATTGGACAGTCGGGGCCTCACGGTCTGCGGAGGCACGGTCTTCGCCGGCCTGCACAAGGGCAAGGAAGCGCTCGACAAAGCGATCGAGGACTTCGGTCGCGAGGCCAAGCTGTTGGCTGCGCTTGGGGCAAAGCATCTGGTGCACCTGCCGGAGCAGTACACCGACATGCACACCGGCGCTGCCCACGAGTCAAGTGACATCGACCCGGAGCAGTGGCAGAACCTCGTGACCGGGACCGATGAGCTCGCCAAGGTGCTCTTCGAGGAGTACGGCGTCGAGCTCGTCTTCCACCCGCACGTCGACACCCACGTCGATACGCAGGTCCGGATCGAGCGCTTCCTCAGTGACACCGACGAGGCGCGGGTCAACCTCTGCCTCGACACCGGGCATGTGTCGTACTGCGAGGGCGACAACATCGAGATCATTGAGCGCTTTCCCGAGCGGATCACTTACGTCCACCTCAAGCAGGTTGATCCAGTGGTTCGGGCCCGTGCCCTCGCCGAGCAGCTGCCGCTGTCCGAGGCGGTCAAGCTCGGGGTGATGTGCGAGCCGCCCTATGGCGAACCCGACATGCCGCCGCTGCTCGCCGCTCTCGGGCGGCTCGACCGGGAGATCTTCGCGGTCATCGAGCAGGACCTCTACCCGGTCACACCGGACGTGCCCCTGCCGATCGGGGCGCGGACCGCTGGGTACTTCACCGCCTGCGGACTCGGTCCCGTGCGGCGCTGGCCGTACTGACCCTCAACCCTTTCAGGAAGGAATC
>JAYSQK010000563.1:0-3679 GCA_043721555.1 Frankiales bacterium | reverse complement strand
AAAGCGCCCGGAGCGCGGTTCGGGTCGGCGGAGCAGCGCCGGCACCGACGTACGGGCGAGCACGAGGACGCTGAACAGGTCGACCTCGATGACGGCGCGGACCTGCTCGGCCGGTTGCTCCCACAGCGGTACGCCGCCGGCGACGACGCCGGCCACGGCCAGCGCGGCATCGAGCCCGCCGAACCGTTGCTCGGCGAGCGCGACGGCCCGACCGACGGCCGGCTCGTCGCAGGCGTCCGCGACGAACGCGATCGCCCGGTCCGGAGCATGCGCGACGACCGCGTCGAGCTCGTCCCGCGTGCCCATCGGGTATGGCAGTCGCGGGTCGTCGGCGCAACGGTCCACGGCCAGGACCGACCAGCCCTCGTCGAGCAGCATCCGCACGGTTGCGGCACCGATCCCACGGGCCGCCCCGGTCACCAGGGCGACGCGACTCACGCCGGCCACCCGTCCAGCCAGGTCGTCAGGTCGTGGGCGGCCTGCTCCAGCAAGGCCCGGCCGTGCTCGGCGCAGGCGCCGGCGGGATCGCCGAGCACACCGTTGGCGCTGACCGCGAGCACACCGGCGCGGCGCAACTCGGGCAGCAGCGAGGTCAGCGTTGCGGTCGCGCCCGCCGCTGCCCGTTCCGGGTGCACCCGGCCGGGATCCAGGGCCAGCTGGATCGAGGTCTCCGTGCGTCCGGCATGCGCGTCCCCCCGCCACTGCGGCGACCAGGTCCGGACGTCCCGGCCCTCGGTGCGCAGTAGCCGGACCGCCTTGGACAAGGCCTCGGCGTTGCCGCCGTGTCCGGACAGCAGCAGCACCCGCCGGAAGCTCTCGGTCGCGGACCGGACGAGCTCGACGACGAGGTGTTCCAGCGCCCCCTGCCCGATCGACAGCGTCCCGGCAAACCCGGCGTGCTCACCGCTCGCGCCGTACGGCAGCGCCGGGGCGACCACGACGTCCGACCGTGACTCGGCGACCGCATTGGCAAGCGCTCGGGCCACATCGGTGTCGGTGGACAGCGGCAGGTGCGGCCCGTGCTGCTCGGTGGACCCGACCGGCACCACCAGCACCTGCTGGGACCGCTGGCCCGCTTCTGGCCAGGTGAGGTCGGCGAGTCGGCTCAGCTGACGGCCGGTTCGGCCGCGACACCGAGCCGGCGCTCGAAGCCCGCCGGGATCAGCAGGTCGTCCCTGGTCAGATCGCGGATCGCCGACTTGCCGATGCCCAGCAGCCCTGAGTCGATGCCACTTCGCAAGATGTCGAGGACGTTCTCGACCCCGGCCTGGCCGTTGGCCGCGAGGCCCCACAGGTAGGCGCGGCCGATCATCACGCACTTCGCGCCGAGCGCCACCGCCTTCACGACGTCACTCCCCCGGCGGATCCCGCCGTCCAGCAGCACGTCGAGCTGGTGTCCGACGGCGTCGGCGACCACCGGCAGGGCCCGCACCGAAGCGGGTGTGCCGTCGAGGTTGTTGCCGCCATGGTTGGAGACCGAGATCGCGTTGAAGCCGACGTCGACGGCCTTCTTGGCGTCGTCGACGCGCATGACGCCCTTGAGCATGAGCGGGCCGTCGTAGTTCGCCCGCAGCCAGGCCAGGTCTTCCCAGGTCGGCAGCGGTGTCTGCATCCACTCGCCGTAGGCGCCGAAGAAGGTCGGCGGCGGCTGACCGGGCAGCGCCATGTTCGGCGTGGTGAGATCGGGCAGCGCGCCGCTGCGGGCCCACATCAGCGCCCACTTCGGCCGCCGCAGCGCCTCCGGGGCGAACTTCACCATGGTGGCCAGATCGAGCTTCTCCGGGATGCTCGGGCTGCCCCAGTCACGGCCCTGGGAGAACGACCAGTCCAGCGTGACGATGATGCCGGCCGCACCCGCCGCCCGGGCCCGCTCGACGCGGCCCAGGATGACCTCCTTGGACCCCGACCAGTAAAGCTGGAAGAACGTCTTGGCGTTGACCGCCACGACCTCCTCCACCGACTTGCTGGCAAACGAGGACAGGCCCATCGCGGTGCCGCGCGCCGCCGCCGCCCGGCCGATGGCGACCTCGCCGTCCGGATGCACCGCCTGCACGCCGGTCGGTGAGATCATCACCGGCAGGTCGAGCTGCAGCCCCATCACCGTCGTCGACAGGTCCCGCTGCGGCGCGAGGTTGGCAACGTGCGGCGCGAACCCGAGCTCGCTGTAGGCCTCGATGTTGTCCTCGAGGGTCTTGCCGCGCTCGGAACCGGCGACGAGCGCCATGTAGACCGACGGTGGCAGCGCCTTCTTCGCGCGGCGCTGCGCCTCGGCAACGGTCTCGAACCAGTCGTTGGCCATGGGTTCCTCTCGGGGCAGGGGCAGGGGGTGGCTAGCGGGCGAGACCGACGAGCGGGTCCTCGTCGCAGGCCTTGTCGGGACGTCGGATCGAGAGCTGCACCGGCACCGGGCCGCCGCGGACGCCACCTTTGTGCGAGTGGTCGAGCGACGGCTTGGGCGCAGCGCCGGGGGTCACCTTCGACAGCGCCAGCTCCCCGTAGCCCTTGACGCATTCAGGGTCGGGTCCGTCCAGCGGCAGGCCGGTGAAGAACTTGGCCGCCATGCAGCCGCCGCGGCAGGCGTCGTACTCACTGCAGCTCTTGCAGGTGCCGCCGGTCTGCGGTTCGCGCAGCTCCAGGAACAGCTCCGAGGAACGCCAGACCTGCGCGAACCCGCCCTCGCCGCGGACGTTGCCGGCGAGGAACTGGTCATGGATCGCAAAGGGGCAGGCGTAGACGTCACCGACCGGATCGATGAGGCAGACGACGCGGCCGGCGCCGCACAGGTTGAGGCCTGGCAGCGACTCGCCGTACGCCGCGAGGTGGAAGAACGAGTCGCCGGTCAGCACCCCCTCGCCATGCAGCACGAGCCAGTCGTAGAGCTCGCGCTGCTGGGCCTGCGTCGGGTGCAGGTCGTCCCACACGTCCGCGCCGCGACCCGAGGGACGCAGCCGAGTGAGCCGCAACTGGGCACCGAACCGGTCGGCAATGGCTTTGAAGGCATCGAGCTGGCCGATGTTGTAGCGGGTGCAGACGACCGACAACTTGGCCTGCACCCCGACGTCGGACAGATGCTGCAGCGCGCGTACGGCGACGTCGTAGGAGCCCTCGCCGCGGACCGCGTCGTTGACCTCTGCGGTCGCCCCGTCGATCGAGATCTGGATGTCGACATAGGAGTTGGCGGCAATCCGGCGCGCGGCGTCGGCGTCGATCTTGATGCCGTTGGTGGAGAACTTCACGCCGACGTCGTGGGCGGTGGCGTAGTCGAGCAGCTCCCAGAAGTCCGGGCGGACCGTCGGCTCACCGCCGCCGATGTTGACGTAGAAGACCTGCATCCGCTGCAACTCGTCGATGACGGCCTTGGCCTCGGCGGTGCTCAACTCGCGCGGGTCACGCCGACCGGAGCTGGACAGGCAATGCGAGCAGGCCAGGTTGCAGGCATAGGTCAGCTCCCAGGTCAGGCAGATGGGTGCGTCGAGCCCGAGCGCGAAGTGCTCGACCAGCGGGATGGCGGTGGTCACAGGCGCTCCTGCAGCATGTCGGTGTCGGCGAGTTTGGACAGGGCCAGCGCGTACGTCGGCAACTCGTGGGTCTCGAGCCCGGCGGCGAGGCAGGCCTGGCGGGCGGTTGGGCAATCGGGCAGCCGCTGCACCACGTCGAGCAGCCGCCGGTCTTTGAGAAA
>JAYSQK010000562.1:0-4301 GCA_043721555.1 Frankiales bacterium | reverse complement strand
GGTGAGCGGGTCACCATTGGGATCGAGGTCGTTGCCCAGCACGTTGATCGTCGCCTGGCCGCCGACGGTGCTCGCCGCGTCGTTCGTGGCCACCGGTGGCTGGTTGACGCCGACCTGCACGGTGGCGGTGTTGTTGGCCGGTGTCGGGTCGATGGATGCGCCGGCCACCGAGGCGGTGGCGCGGGCCGGGTCGGCTGCCCCGTCCAGGACGGCCCGAACCGTCACGGTGACCGTGGCGCCGACCGACATCGCACCGATCGCGCAGGTCAGCGTGCTGCCTGACAGCGAGCAGGTGCCAGCCGAGGCGCTGGCGGTGATGCCTGTCGTCCCGGCCGGCAGGGCGTAGGTGATCGTCACCGCGGCGTCGTCGCGCGGGCCGTCGTTGACGGCGGTCAGCGTGGAGGTGACCACGGTGCCGGCGCCCTGCTGCACGACGGCGCGGTCCGCCGTCGCCGTGATCCGCAGGTCCGACCGCGGCGAGGTCACCGCGCTGACGACGGCGCTGCTGGCCGCCGCGGACGCTGCCCCTGAGGTCTTGCCGTTGTAGGTGATGTCGGCGGCGTTGGTGAGCTGCTGACCGTCGGCTACCACCCCCACCCGGACCCGGAACACGACGGTGTGCACGGTGACCCCGGCGTCGGGCGGGATGGTGCCACCGGTCGTCGCGGTCGCGCCGGCGCCGATGTTGGCGACGACCTTGCCCTGGTTGGCATCCGGGACGAACGAACCGGTGTCATCGCCGGTCGCGTCCGTCCTGCTGACCCCGTCGATCTTGAGCGAACCCGGGACGTACGTCGTACCGGTCGGGACCGCGTCGACGAGTTGGGAGTTGACCGCGTCGTCGAGCCCGTTGTTCTGCACCGGGATCGAGTATTCGAGCAGGTCGCCGGGCTCGGTGGTGCCGCCGTTCAGGTCGGTCACGGTCTTGCTGGCGACCAGCTTCGGCGAGTACAGCTCGGTGGCGAAGCTGACCAGCCCCGGGTAGTAGGTGTCACCGGTGGTGCTGACCGTGATCGAGGCGGCGGTGGCGTTGTTGGCCAGGATGCCGTCGGCCACGACGGTGTCGGCGTCGAAGCCGAACTGGTTCACCAGCGACGGCCCGCGGCCGGGGCTCGCTGCACCCTTCTCCGACAGGGTCGAGTTGAAGGTGTTCCCCACCGGGTTCGCGGCGTCGGCGACGTTGGTGGCGTTGAGCTTGAGCTGATCCCCCGTCGTACCCAGGTCGCCCTCGTAGGCGACGTAACCCAGGGTCGTGCGCACCGTGCCACTCGGCGGGGTCAGGAAGCCCGAGACCGGGATCGTCACGGTCGCGTCGGCAGCCGGACTTGCCTGTACGACGCCGAAGCCGCGATACACGGTGAGGTTGCGCGACGGCGCGGCCGGGTCGCCATAGGCCACCGCGAGGGCCCAGCCGGCGTACTTGTCGACGCCGAGCGCGGCCTGCACGTTGGCGACGGTGTACGAGCCGTTGCCGGCCGCCTTGACCAGCGCCGTGACGTCCGCGAATCCCTGGTACGGCGCCTGCCCGCTGCCGCCGACCGCCGTCGCGACCGAGCTCGCGGTCACCGTCTGGTAGGCGCTCGAACCCGGCACCTTGAGCCGGATCTGGTTGCGCAGCGCCGCGGTCGGTGCCGGCGCGCTGACCTGGTAGGTCGTGGTGAGGTCGCCGCTCCAGACCAGGGCAGCGAACAGCACGCTGCCACCGGTCGGGACACCGACCGATGCGCTCGAGGAGTTGAAGGTCGTCGGATCGCCGTCGACGTCGACGAACGCGCTCTGGTGGCCGTTGTTGTTCAAGGTGGCGGCGGCTCCGGTGCCACCCTGGTTGGCCGCGCAGGTCGCGGCGCCGGTCGCGCCGGTCGTCGTCGAGCAGGTCATCAGGGTGTTGCCACGGATCTGGATGTCGCCGTTGGTGTTCACCGAGAAGACCCGGGTGAAGGGGTCTGTGACAGCGGCGAGGGAGGCGGTCGCACCGGCCAGCTGCGCTGCCCCGAGCAACAGGAGCACGACGGTCAACCTGGCGGTCGTCTTTCGCAACCGTGCGCTGAACCCGATCCGAGCAGCCATGCGGGTCGTCTCCCGTCTCGGGCCTCGGACATGCCGAAGGCCAGCGTCGGGAGAGGATTCGTCGGGACGTACTACAAGCTGAAGGCAACAGCGGTGTGAACTTTGAGCAACAAGTGACTACACAGAGTAGTCGAGTCGGCTATTCGCCCAGGAACTTGCGGGTGCTGGTGGCCCTGAGCCCGCCGGCGTCCAGGCTCGACAGGGTCTGGCCCTGGCTGCGGTTGATGCCGACGTAATACTCGAACAGAAAGCCGCTGGCGCAGATGAGGATCGCCACGAACCCGATCAGGATGAGGAACGGCCCGAAGACCAGGCCGAGCGTGGTCAGGGTGAAGGCAGCGGCGGTGAAGATCGGCCAGTAGGAGTGCGGTGAGAAAAAACCCATCTCGCCGGAACCCTCACTGATCTCGGCGTCGGCGCGATCCTCCGGGCGGGCTTCGAGGCGTCCGGCGGTGAACAGCAGGTAGTAGCCGACGATGAAGGCGAGGCCGCCGGACAGCAGGATGCAGGTGAAGCCGGTGGGGTCGTGCGACAGCACCCAGTAGACGCTGCTCGTCACGACGAGGAACACCGCGATGAGTGCGAACAGCAGACCTTCGACCTTCACAGCGTGGCCTCTACTCCGGGGATGCGTGCATGTCGATGCGGCCAGCGGCCGCCGGGTAGTGCAGGTCGAAGGCCGGCCGCTCGGACCGGATCCGCGGCATCGTCACGAAATTGTGGCGTGGCGGGGGGCAGGACGTCGCCCATTCCAGGGAGTTGCCGAAGCCCCACGGGTCGTCCCCGACCGCCCGCTCGCCGCGCCGGAACGACACGATCACGTTGTAGATGAACGGCAAGGTCGACGCGCCAAGCACAAACGCCCCGATCGAGGAGACCGTGTTGAGCGTCGTGAACCCGTCGGCGGGGTTGTAGTCGGCGTAGCGGCGCGGCATGCCCTCGGCGCCGAGCCAGTGCTGAACCAGGAAGGTCAAGTGGAAACCGACGAACAGTGTCCAGGCGTGCACCTTGCCGAGTCGATCGTCGAGCATCCGGCCAGTGATCTTGGGGAACCAGTAGTAGGCGCCTGCGAAAGCGGCGAACACCACCGAGCCGAACAGCACGTAGTGCATGTGCGCGACGACGAAATAGGTGTCGGTGACGTGGAAGTCGATCGGCGGGCTGGCCAGCAGGATGCCGGTCAGGCCACCGAGCAGGAACGTCACGAGAAAGCCCACGCAGAACAGCATCGGCGTCTCGAACGTCAACTGACCTCGCCACATCGTGCCGATCCAGTTGAAGAACTTCACCCCGGTCGGCACCGCGATCAGGAACGACAGGAAGGAGAAGAACGGCAGCAGCACCGCGCCGGTGGCGAACATGTGATGCGCCCACACCGTCATGGCCAGCGCGCCGATGCTGATGGTCGCGAACACCAGGCCCTTGTAGCCGAACATCGGCTTGCGGCTGAACACCGGGATGATCTCGGTGATGATGCCGAACGCGGGCAGCGCGACGATGTAGACCTCGGGATGGCCGAAGAACCAGAACAGGTGCTGCCACAAGATGGCCCCGCCGTTGGCGGCGTCGTAGACGTGCGCGCCCAGGTGCCGGTCGGCCTCCAGGGCGAACAGTGCCGCAGTGAGCACCGGGAACGCCATCAGCACCAGGATCGAGGTGACCAGGATGTTCCAGGTGAAGATCGGCATTCGGAACATCGTCATGCCGGGCGCGCGTAGCGAGATGATCGTGGTGATGAAGTTGACCGCGCCCAGGATCGTGCCGAGCCCGGAGGTGATCAAGCCGACGATCCACAGGTCCGAACCGAGGTTCGGTGAGTGGATGATGTCGTTGAGCGGCGCGTAGGCGAACCAGCCGAACCCGGCGGCCCCGTCAGGGGTGAGGAAGCCGGCGAGCACGGTGAGCCCGCCGAACAGGTAGAGCCAATAAGAGAAGGCGTTCAGCCGCGGGAAACTCATGTCCGGCGCGCCGATCTGCAGCGGCATGATGAAGTTCGCGAACCCGTAGGCGACCGGCGGGGCGAATAGGAACATCATGATCGTGCCGTGCATGGTGAACAGCTGGTTGTACTGCTCGTTCGACAGGAACTGCAGACGCGGTCGAGCCAGCTCGGCCCGCATCAGTTCGGCCATCCCGCCGGCGATGATGAAGAACACGAATGACGTGCACAGGTAGAGCAGCCCGATCGTCTTGTGGTCGGTCGTGGTGAGGACCTTGATGACCTTGGCGCCGGC
>JAYSQK010000561.1:0-2835 GCA_043721555.1 Frankiales bacterium | reverse complement strand
AGCGAATGGTCGGGGCCGGTGCCCCCACCCACGGTCAGGGCGAATGCCGTGCCGAGGCCGACGACGAGGGCGGCGAGCGCGCCGAGGCGGACCCGCGCTCGGATGGCGCCGACGGCCAACCCGATCCGTTCGCCGAGGAGGGCATCGAGCCCGAGCGCGGCAGCAGCCGACAGACCGAACGTCGTCAGCAGCAGGTAGCGGGTCGGCACCCGGAAGCTGGCCAGGACCGGCACATTGGCGATGAGGAACCGGGCGACCGGGTCGACGTTGCCGAGCGCCATGACGAAGCCGAACACGGAGATGACCGCCACCCAGATCTGCACCCAGCGCAACCCCTGGCGTCGGGTGACGAGCCCCAGGGCGGCCAGCGCCAGGGCGACCACGCCGATGTAGCCGACACTCTCGCCGACCAGCAGGTGGCCGTAGTCGGGCAGCAGCGAGTTGGCCGCGAGCCGGCGGGGAAGCGGGAACTGGTCGTGGAAGTCGGCCGATTCGCGGTAGCTCTGGCCCATCAGGAGCAGGGTCGGGAAGAGCTGGGCCCCGAACAGCAGCACGAAGACGACGATGCCGCCGGCCAGGCGCACGCCGCCCCGCACCGCCCGCAGGAGGGAGGCGCGCGCGTCGCGGGTGACGCCCGCGATCGCCCAGCTGACGCCGTACAGGACGACGGCGATGAGGGTGTAGACCCACTCCTCAGGATGGCCGGCGAGGAATTGGAAGCCGATCGCGAGGCCGAGCAGGACCACGTGCCGCAGGCGCCCGTCGACCAGGCAGAAATGCGCAGCGAGCAGCACGAGTGGCATCAGGGCGATGGCCTGCAGCTGGTTGGTGAGTACGACGTGCTGCAGCGACATGCCGCCGAAGCCGAAGGCGAGACCGGCGAGCAGCGCCGACCACACTCTGGTGCGCAGGGCGTGTCGCGCGTAGAGATACATCGCCCAGGCACCGAATGCGACGGTGGTGGCGATGACGACCTCGAGGGCAGCTGAGGTCTTCAGGAACAGAAACGGCGCGTTGCCGGGAAAGAACACCGCGTGCTGGATGTTCGCTGTGTAGGGCACGCCGCCGTAGGAGTCGCGGGCCCAGCTGGGCCAGGTGCCCTGCTTGAGGTAGTTGGCGCCGCCGGTTCGATCGGGAGCGATGCCGTTGACCAGCACCTCGCCGTAGAAGGTCTGCTTGGAATCGCGCAGCGCCGGGAGATACCAATAGGTCAGGAGTTGATAGGCGACATAGGCCAGCACGGCCTCGCCGAGCAGCAGGAGCCGGCCGGGCCGCCGGAGTCCGTCGCCCTCGGCGTCGCTCACGCCGGCCGTCGCGCGACGGCCATGTAGCCCAGGCTCGCCTTGGTGGCCGAGCCGCGGACACCGCTGCCGGGGGTGAGCCGCCGTCCGGCGATTTCCTGGGGGCCGGCGAGAAGACGGCGCAGGAAGGGATTGTCGGTGAGTCGGCGCCGGCGGCCGAGCTTGCTGCCCACGGCGTCCAGGGCGGCGACCAGGGCCAGGATGAACAGGTGCGCCACCAGCAGGACACCGCCACCCTTGGCGTCGAGGGTCACCACCTCCAGGCCGTGGCGTTCCAGGATGCCGCCGAGCCCGAAGTGGGTGAACCGCCGGAAGTCGTACGGCGCCTCGTGGGTCGGGTAGAGGTAGGGCACCGTGATGAGGGCGTGTCCGCCGGGCCGGAGCACCCGGCAGATCTCGGCGACCGCGAGCTCGGCATCACCGACGTGTTCGAGCACCTCGGTCACGAGCAACGTGTCGAAGCTCGCGTCCGCGAAGGGCAACCGGTCGGCGAAGCCGATCACATCCACGCCGGGCAACGGGGCGGCGTCGAGACAGATGACCTCGTCGACGAGCGGGGCATACCAGTCGCGGAACGGCTGGTTGCCGCAGCCCGAGTCGAGCAAGCGGCCCCGCACGTGGTGCCGCTGGGCGGCCATCCACCGGCCCATCGCCGCGCCCGGCAGCAGGCTCAGCGTGGTCGCACTGTTGCTGTAGGGGATGCCGTCGTGCATGCGGACGGGCCCCTGGCGGTGCCGCAACCGTTCGTCGTCGATCCCGGTACCGGCCACAGCGGGGACCTTAGCAACGGGACCTGCGTACGCTCCGGCGTTCAGGGGAGCCGTGCGGGTGGAACCGTCAATGGCGGACCGGCCGGAGTGCGACCGCTTTTGGATGCGACCCAGATGTAGGTCGGCGCGATCGGTCGCAGCGCCGTCAGCACCGGCGCGGGCAGCGACGAGAACAGCTTCGGGGCCAGGCGCGGCACGACATCCTCGGCCGCGAAGGCCCCGGAGTCGGCCAGGATGCTGAACGTGTAGTCGTGCACGGTGAGCCCGTGCGCCATCCGGCGCAGACCGGGATAGGTGCGGAACCGCTCGTGGTAGGCGTCCATCGGGCCGAACCGGCGCATGTAGGCGTCGGCGGCCGGCGCCGGCAGCCAGGACAGGAACGGCAGCTTGTAGTGCGGCTCGATGACCACCAGTTTATTGGCCATGCCCAGATAGAGCACGCCGTCCGGCGTGAGCACCCGGCGGATCTCGGCCATCACCAGATCGGCGTCGACGACGTGCTCGTAGATGTGGTTGAACACGACGACGTCGACGGACGCGTCCGGAAACGGCAGGGCCTCGCCGTCGGCGCAGAGAAAGGCGCAGCCGGGATCACGGGCGGCCCGAGCGCCCGCCAGCCCCGGCGCGTCGATGTCCACCCCGATCGAGGTGGCGCCGTGCCGCAGCGCGGCTTCGGTGAAAAAGCCCAGCGAGCAACCGAGGTCGAGGACGGTGCAGCCGGACAGGTCGTCGGTGCCCCGGAAGTGGGCCAGGACCCGCAGCAC
>JAYSQK010000560.1:0-2615 GCA_043721555.1 Frankiales bacterium | reverse complement strand
CCTGCCGGTGGTGTGCCGAGTCCGGACTGGGAGACACTGGAGCTCTACCCCCCGACTTCCTGGAGACCGCATGTTGCTGGCCCGCTCCCGCCCGACCCTGACCGCAGTGGCGGCGCTCACCGCGCTGCTGGCGGCCGGCTGCGGCGGTGGGAGCGGGAAGACTGCGGTGAACGCCGATCCGGTCGCGGCCGTCCGGGCCGCCGGCGACAAGGTGGTCGGGGCAGGCACGAGCAAGTTCGTGCTGACCAGCGTGACCGCCAGTGGCGCCCAGAAGGTCACGTTCACCGGCGACGGGGCCTTCGACTACGGCGCCAAGACCGGCACCTTGAACCTCAAGCTGGACTCCGGCGGTCAGGGCGGCAGCATTCAGGAGCGGATCACCGGCGGCAACCTCTACCTGGCGCTGCCGAAGACGCCGGACACGTTCTACAAGCTTTCGCTGGCCGACGTCGGGGGCACCTCGCTCGGCAGCAGCACCGATCCGAGCGCGTCGTTCGCGACCCTGAAGGGGGTCAGCAACGGTGTGCAGAAGGTCGGCACGGAGCAGGTGCGGGGCGAGCAGACGACGCACTACAAGGGCACGATCGACGTGCAAAAGGCGGTCGACGCCTCAACCGGGCTGAGCAAGGACGTGCTGAAGAAGGGGCTGGCCACCAGCGGGCTCAAGACGCTGCCGTTCGACGCCTACATCGATAACTCCGGGCGGCTGCGCAAGTACGTCCAGGTCGTACAGCTACCGGGGTCGGCGAAGACCGCCGGCAAGCCGATCGCCTCGACCACCACCCTCGAGTTGTTCGACTTCGGCACCAAGGTCGTCGTGCAGGTGCCCGCCGCCGACAAGATCAAGGATGGCGCGCCGTTGCTGCAGGCCCTGAAGGGCGCGGCCGGCGGGACCGGATAGCCCGGCCCGCCCGGGGTAGGAGCCGTCCAGATCCCGCCCAACTCGAGGAGCGCCCGTGAGCCCCACCAGCAGCCTTGCCCGTCCCCTGCTCGCCAGCATGTTCGTCGTCGGCGGTATTGATGCGCTCCGCAAGCCGGCTGGCCGGGTCGCCGCGGTCCGCGCCGCGGGACTGTCCTCGCCCGAGCAACTGGTCAGGGCCAATGCGGCCACCCAGCTGGTGGGGGGGCTGGCCCTCGCGACCGGCCGCTTCCCGCGGCTGGCTGCACTGGTGCTTGCCGGCAGCCTCGTGCCGACGACCTATGTAGGCCACCCGTTCTGGGCGGCACCGGACGCCGCCGCCAAGCAGCAGCAGCAGGTCCACTTCCTGAAAAACCTCGGCCTGTTCGGTGGTCTGCTGCTCGCCGCCGCGGACACCGGCGGCCGTGAGTCACTGCCGCACGCGGCCAGCCGGGTGTCCCGGCGTACGGCGAAGCAGGCCAAGCAGGCCGCGAAGTCGCTGCCGCCAAGACACTGACAGCGGGCGCTGCGACACCATGACGGGGTGAGCGCCGACGGGGTCGCAGCAGGACGGGTGACGGCTGCCCGGAGCGCGGTCGCGGGCGCATCCCGAACGGTCGTGCGGCGGCTGCGGGCAGCGGCCTCGGCTGACGGCGCGGACTCCAGCGGCCTGGCGGCACTGCTCTGGATGCACGCGCTGCAAGCCGCCGGGGACGCCCTCATCGCCGTGGCGCTGGCCGGGACGGTGTTCTTCTCCGTCCCGCTCGGACAGGCGCGCACCCGGGTGGCCCTCTACCTGCTGCTGACGCTGCTGCCGTTCTCCCTGCTTGTGCCGGTTGCCGGACCGCTGCTGGACCGGTTCCGGCACGGCCGGCGTACCGTGCTCGCCGCCGCGACCGGTGGCCGGGGGCTGGTCGCCTGGTCGATGGCGGGGGCGCTGACGAGCCTGACGCTCTACCCCAAGGCGCTGGTCGTGCTGGTGCTGGCCCGCGCCTACGGGGTCGCCCGCAACGCCGCGGTCGTGCGGGTCCGGCCACCGGCGCTCGGCCTGGTCGCCTCCAACGCCCGGCTCAACATCGCCGCGACCGCGGCTGGTGCGGCGGCGGCCGGTCTGGGGGTCGGGGTAGCGAGGACGCTGGGCAGCGACTGGGTGCTGCGGCTGGCGAGCCTGGTGCTGCTCGCCGGCGCGATCGTCGCCCTCCGGCTGCCCGGGCACGTGGACGAGGCCCGCGACACCGAGCAGGCGGCGGGTGGGGCCTACCGGCTGCGGGACGCCCCGGACGTCGTACGGCGTCCGCTGTGGACGACCGTGGCCCTGCGGGTCGTCGCCGGGCTGCTCACGGTGTTCCTGGCGTTCGACCTGCGCGGCCGGGGGGCGCCGGGGGCGGTGGTGGCCCTGGTGCTCGGTGCGGCTGTGGCCGGTCAACTGCTGGGGACGGTGCTGGCCAGTCGGATCAGTGCCCGGACCGCGGCCGGCCTGACCGGGTCGGTGGCGCTGGCCGCGCCGGCCGGCGGCTGCCTGCTGGCGGTGCTGTTCCCCAGTGCCGGCACGGCTGCGCTCGCTGTCGGGATCAGCGGCCTGGCCGGGTCGCTGGCGAAGTACTCCCTGGACGCCGCCCTGCAGACGCACGTGCCGCCGCATCGCACGAGCGGGGCGTTCGCGAGGTCCGAGACCGCCCTGCAGCTGGCGTTCGCGCTCGGCGGCGGCCTGGGGGTG
>JAYSQK010000559.1:0-1516 GCA_043721555.1 Frankiales bacterium | reverse complement strand
GACGTCGAGGGGCTCACCATCGAGGTCGAGCGGCTGCGCGAGGCCAACACGACGCTCCTGCGCATTCTGGACGCCATCGATGAGTACGTGTACAGCGGTGAGTTCCTCGCCGACGACGGCTACGCGCTGCGTTTCGCCGGGCCCTGCCGGGAGCGGTTCCTCGGTCTGACGGCCGAGGACGCCCGCGACGCCGTCTGGGTCGACTTCGTCCACCCCGACGAGCTCGAACAGTTCTGCCGCGCGCACGATGCCGCGAAGGTGACCGGCTCGCTGGACATCCAGTACCGCTTGCGGGGCGCGGACGGTCAGGTGCGCTGGGTCCGCGACCGGGGCCGGGTACGCCGGGTCGGTGACCGGACCTATCTGGACGGCTCGATCCTGGACGTCACCGCCCTGCGACGAGCCGAGCAACGCCTGACCGAACACGTCCGCGACATCGAGGTCCTGGCCGCCGCTCACCGGGAGATGGCGCGCAGCGCCGACCCTGCGGCGGCCCGCCGCGCGGTGTGCCGCGCAGTACGCAGCGTGTGCGGAGCGACCGGGGTCGGGCTCTACCAGCCCGACGGGCCGGAGCTGGTGCTGGTGGAGACCGACGGCCGGCCTTCGATGCGTCAGAAGCTGCCGCAATCGGGTTCGGCCGGGGCCGTCGAGGCGCACCGATCAGGGCAACGCAGGTTCGTGACCGCTCCAGGCCCTGAACATCGGGTCGGGCACGCCGTGTCGGCAACCACGATGTCCAGCACGCTGTTCGAGCCCGTGCTGCGCGGAGGGCGGGCGATCGGCGTGATCACGATCGTCTGGGACGACCGGATCGACGCGCTGCCGGCGCGGGTGCAGGCGTTGCTGCCGCTGCTGGTGGGTGAGGCCGCTGTCGCCCTCGAACGGGCCGATCTGGTCGACCGGTTGTCAGTCGCAGCACACACCGACGCCTTGACCGGACTGCTCAACCGCCGCGCGCTCGACGAGCTGCTGCCGCTGGAACTGGAACGGGCCGCGCGCAGCGGTTCGCCACTCTGCCTGGCGATGCTCGACCTGGACCACTTCAAGGCCTACAACGACCAGCACGGCCATCCCGCCGGCGACCTCCTCCTGAACGCCGCGGCCCGACAATGGCAGCACGCCCTGCGCAGCTCCGATGCGCTCATCCGCTTCGGCGGCGAGGAGTTCCTGGCCGTGCTGCCCGCCTGCGATCTGCTGGACGCCTCGGCGCGGATGGACACGTTGCGTCGGGCCACGCCCGACGAGCAGAGCTGCTCGGTCGGCGTCGTCCGCTGGGACGGCGTCGAGTCGGTCGACGAGTTGTTGGGCCGAGCCGATCAGGCCATGTACGCCGCGAAGCACGCCGGCCGTGACCAGGTACGGGCCGGCTGCTCCGAACGTGATCGTTGACAAGACACATCACGCGTGAGTTATCTTCGTCACACTCGGCGAGGAGGCGTGCGGTGGTGGCTCGGCCCGGCAACCTGCGGTTGGACGACCAACTGTGCTTCGCGTTGTACGCGGCCACCAACACCGT
>JAYSQK010000558.1:0-2381 GCA_043721555.1 Frankiales bacterium | reverse complement strand
GGCAGCTCGAACCGGTAGGCGTCGATCTCCCAGGCCAGCGAGACGTCCTCGGGGTCGCGGGTGCGGCGCGAGGGCACGATCGCGATGTCGTCGAAGCCGTACGCGCGACGACCGGTCTTGCCGATGCCGATCTCGATCTCGGGCACGGCTCAGAGGCCTTCGCGGGAGCTGTAGTTCGGCGCTTCGACGGTCATCTGGACGTCGTGCGGGTGGCTCTCCTTCAACCCCGCCGCGGTGATCTGGATGAACGAGCCCCGCTCCTGCAGCTCCGGCACGGTGCGGGCCCCGACGTAGAACATCGATTGGCGCAGGCCACCGACGAGCTGGTGGGCGACCGCCGACAGCGGACCGCGATAGGGCACCTGCCCCTCGATGCCCTCGGGGATGAGCAGGTCGTCCGAACCGACATCGCCCTGGAAATAGCGGTCCTTGGAGAACGACCGCTCAGGCCCCCGGGACTGCATCGCGGCCAGCGACCCCATGCCCCGGTAGGCCTTGAACTGCTTGCCGTTGATGAACACCAGCTGCCCAGGGCTCTCCTCGACACCGGCGAGCAGCGAGCCGAGCATCACCGAGTCGGCGCCGGCGACGAGCGCCTTGGCGATGTCGCCGGAGTACTGCAGCCCGCCGTCGCCGATGACCGGGACGCCCGCGGGGGCGCAGGCGCGCGACGCCTCGTGGATCGCCGACACCTGCGGCACACCGACGCCCGCGATGACACGGGTGGTGCAGATGGAGCCAGGACCGACACCGACCTTGACCCCGTCGGCGCCCGCGTCGACCAGCGCCTGCGCGCCCGCCCGCGTCGCGACGTTGCCGCCGATGACGTCGACGTGCGCCGCAGCGGGCTCGCCCTTGAGCCGGCGGACCATGTCGAGCAACCCGCGCGAGTGCCCGTGCGCGGTGTCGACCACGAGCACGTCGACACCGGCGTCGACGAGCGCCATCGCGCGTTTCCAGGCGTCGTCGAAGAACCCCACGGCGGCGCCGACGACCAACCGGCCGTTGGCGTCCTTGGTGGCGAGGGGGTACTGGCCCTTCTTGACGAAATCCTTGACGGTGATGAGCCCGCGCAGCCGGCCGTCGCCGTCGACGATCGGCAGCTTCTCGATCTTGTTGGCCTGCAGCAGCCGCAGCGCCTCGTCGTCCCGGACGCCCTCGCGCGCCGTGATGAGCGGCATCTGCGTCATCACGTCCCGCACCAGGCGGGCCTGGTCGGTCTCGAACCGGGTGTCGCGGTTGGTCACGATGCCGAGCAGCACCCCGGCGGCGTCGACGACCGGCAGCCCGGAGATGCGGTAGCGCCCGCACAGCCGGTCGACGTCGCCGAGGGTGTCCTCCGGCGAGCAGGTGACCGGATGGGTGACCATGCCCGCCTCGGACCGCTTGACGAGGTCGACCTGGCTGGCCTGGTCGTCGATCGACAGGTTGCGATGCAGCACCCCGACGCCGCCCTGCCGCGCCATCGCGATCGCCATCCGGGCCTCGGTCACCGTGTCCATCGCGCTCGACAGCAACGGGATCCGCAGCGTGATGCGCTTGGACAGCCGGGTCGAGGTGTCAGCCTCGCTCGGGATGACGTCGCTCTCCCCGGGCAGCAGCAGCACGTCGTCGAACGTCAGCCCCAGCCCGGCGAACTTCTCTGACGCGGCCACGAACGCACCTTCCCTGTCGGGCATCGGGGGAAGGCTGCAGCCTACCTGGGCGGGTGGCCGCATCCCGGCGTACGACGGGGCGGGCGGGACCTGATCACCAGGTAGCTCAGGGACGGCCGGTGGGATGGGGCTTGGCGCGGGCGGTGGCGGGCCCACCCGGTTGCCCGGGCGCGGGGGTGACGTGCGGCGAGGGCTTGGGGTGCTTGGTGGCCGGCGTCCGGCGCTGTTTCGCTCCGGGCGTGGCCGGTGGTCCGGTGACCTTGACCTTCGGCGGGCCGGTTCGGCTGACCGCACCTGCGTCCGCGACGGCCCGCAGGGCGGCGAGCCGGGCGGCCAGCCCGGTGCGGCCGTCCTGGACCGAGACCTCGGGCAAGCGCCGCTCGGCCAGGTCGAGCAGCTGGCCGGCGGGGACGTAGCGCCCCGCACTGAGGTGTACCTGCGCCCGGTCGAGCAATGCCGCGACGCGGCGGGCAGCCTCGACCGTGCGGACCGCTGGCGAGGCGGCGATCGGCGCCGGCGTTGACACAGTTGGGAGCACCGGCAGGTGCGTCGCCGTCGCGGTCGGCGAGGGGCGGAACTGCAGCGACGGCAGGGAACGACTCGCCGCTGCCGCCGGACCAGACGGGCTCACCACGTCGACGACCGAACGCACCGCGGAGCTGACGGCGGTGCGGACGGCGTAGAGCGGCGAGCCGGGGCTCGCCGCGGCGACCCCGGCGACCGACA
>JAYSQK010000557.1:0-8510 GCA_043721555.1 Frankiales bacterium | reverse complement strand
TCGGGGACCTCCGCAACGATCATCCGGGTGCCCCGGCTTCCGTGGATCTTGACGACAGGTCGTCGCGGCCGCCTCGGGTGCCACTTCCCCCGTCGTACGACGAGTTGGTAGCCGGCATTCCATGGCATATAGGGCCACGGCTACGGGGGAAGTGGCGGCGCCGAGCTCTGGGCGAGCCCGCGGCCCGGCCCGGGGACGGGACCCGCCTCGGCCCGGCGAACCCGGCCGCAACCCGGTGATCAGCTGTCAATGTTGGGGTGCTGCCGACAATCAACGACCACAACAGCAGCAAAGGCGCACCCATCGAGGCGACGTCGAGCGCGATCGAGCGCGCACCTGGATGATCTTTGCGCAGGGGTGGGGCTGGGCGGCGGGCCGGTCGCGAGCGCACGCTCCCGTAGACTGGCCGTGCCGGCTGTCTCGCTCGGCGAACCCCCGCCGACCATCGGAGCACCCGCATGCCCACGCGTGACGACATCCGCAACGTGGCGATCATCGCCCACGTCGACCACGGCAAGACCACCCTGGTCGACGGGATGCTCCTGCAGTCCGGTGCCTACAGCGCCCACCAGCAGGAGGAGGGCGCGGTCACCGAGCGGGTCATGGACTCGATGGACCTCGAGCGGGAAAAGGGGATCACGATCCTCGCCAAGAACACCGCCGTCCGTCGCAAGGACCTGCTGATCAACATCATCGACACGCCTGGCCACGCCGACTTCGGTGGCGAGGTCGAGCGCGGGCTGTCGATGGTCGACGGCGTGGCGCTGCTCGTAGACGCCTCCGAGGGCCCACTGCCGCAGACCCGGTTCGTGCTCCGCAAGGCGCTCGCCCAGAACATGCCCGTCATCCTGATCATCAACAAGGTGGACCGGCCGGATGCGCGCATCGCCGAGGTCGTCGACGAGACCTACGAGCTGTTCCTCGACCTCGACGCGACCGAGGAGCAGATCGACTTCCCGATCGTCTACTGCCAGGCCAAGACCGGTCAGGCGTCGTTGACCCGCCCGGCCGACGGGACGAGCCCGGACAGCCCCGATCTCGAGCCGCTGTTCGAGGTCATCAAGAACACGATCCCGGCCCCGACCTACACCGAGGGCGCGCCGCTGCAGGCGCACGTCACCAACCTCGACGCCTCCCCTTACCTCGGCCGGCTCGCGCTCTGCCGCATCTACAACGGGACGATGAGGAAGGGCCAGACGGTCGCCTGGTGCAAGAAGGACGGCACGGTGGAGAACGTCAAGCTCACCGAGTTGCTCGGCACCCAGGCCCTGGAGCGAATCTCGATCGAGTCCGCCGGCCCGGGCGAGATCGTCGCCATCGCCGGCATCCCGGAGATCTTCATCGGCGAGACCCTCGCCGACCCGGAGAACCCCATCCCGCTGCCACTGATGACGATCGACGACCCGAGCATCTCGATGACCATCGGCATCAACACCGCGCCGATGGCCGGCAAGAGCGGCAAGAAGCTGACCGCCCGGCAGGTGAAGGACCGCCTCGACCGGGAGCTGGTCGGCAACGTCTCGATCCGGGTCGAGGACACCGAGCGTCCCGACACCTGGGAGGTCCAGGGCCGTGGCGAGCTGCAGCTTGCGATCCTGGTCGAGGTCATGCGGCGCGAGGGTTTCGAGCTCACCGTCGGCAAGCCGCAGGTCGTCACCCGGCTGGTCGACGGCAAGATCCACGAGCCGATGGAGCGCCTGACGATCGACACGCCGAGCGATTACCAGGGCGTGCTCATCCAGTTGATGGCGCTGCGCAAGGGCCGGCTCGAGCAGATGGTCGACCACGGCACCGGCTGGACCCGGATGGAATACATCGTCCCGGCCCGGGGGCTGATCGGCTTCCGCACCGAGTTCCTCACCGAGACCCGCGGCACCGGCCTGCTGCACCACGTGCACGAGCGCTATGAGGCGTGGCACGGCGCCATTCGCACCCGGCCGTCCGGCTCGCTCGTCGCGGACCGCAGCGGCCCGACCACCGGCTTCGCCCTGGCCAACCTGCAGGAGCGCGGCACGATGTTCGTGCCGCCGGGCACCGAGGTCTACGAGGGCATGATCGTCGGCGAGAACTCCCGCGCCGACGACATGGATGTCAACGCCACCAAGGAAAAGAAGCTCACCAACATGCGGCAGAGCTCCTCCGACGTGCTCGTGCCGCTCATCCCGCACCGCCAGCTCAGCCTCGAGCAGGCCCTTGAGTTCTGCCGCGAGGACGAGTGCGTCGAGGTCACCCCTGCGACCGTGCGGATCCGCAAGGTGATCCTCGATCAGGGTGAGCGCGCCAAGGCCGGCCGCAGCAAGGCAAAGGCCGCGCTGGTCTAGCCATGAGCGACGGCGACGGCATTCCTGCGGTCGGCCGGCTGCTGGTTGCCTCGCCGATGCTCAGCGAGGGGCCGTTCCGCCGGACCGTGATCCTGCTCCTGCAGCACGCCGAGCCCGACGGCGCGCTCGGGGTGGTGCTCAACCGGCCCACTGGCGCCGAGTTGGCCGAGGTGCTGCCCGGTTGGGAGCGCCGGGCCTGCCCGCCCACACTGATCTTCGAGGGCGGTCCGGTGCAGCAGACGGCGGCCATCTGCCTGGGTCGTCTCCGACCGGGCGCAACGCCTTCCCCGGCGTACGCCGTCCTCGGGCCGGGCCTTGCGACCGTCGACCTCGACAGCGAACCGGGCGACGCCGTCGAGGTGGTGCGGGTGTTCGCGGGCTACGCCGGCTGGTCGTCTGGGCAGCTGGAGGGCGAGGTGGCCGAGGGTGCCTGGTGGGTGCTCGATGCGCTGCCCGGAGATGCATTCACCGGTGCGCCGGAGCTGCTGTGGCGACAGGTGCTGCGCCGACAGCAGATGCCACTCGCGATGGTCGCGAGCTATCCAGATGACCCCTCACTCAACTGAAGCCAGCCGAGTAGTTCGTCGCGCACGCCGGTGATTCCCTTGTAGGCAAGGGAAGCTGGTGACATCGAGGTGATCGCGGCCGCGAGGACCGACCGCTGTTGCCGGTCGAGTGCGCCGAGCGGGACGAGGAAAGGGCGGATGACGAACAACGCCCGATCACCGAGCGGCAGGGTGGTTTGCCGTTCCACCCGAAGCCACCATTGCGGTGCCGGCACCTCGCCGTCGTACGCCGCGTCGGGCGCCGACGGGTCCCGGTCGAGGCGGCCCGACGGGTCGAGCCCCCAAACATGCTGCAGGTAGGGGCCTTTGGTGAGCAGGGCCTCGGACAGCGCGGGTGTCGCGCGCTGCAGCCGGGCACCGTCCGCGACCGGCCGGTGCAGCTCGGCGAGCGACGCCCCGGCCCGCTCCCGCGGCGGCCAGCCGCTTGGGAAGGCCACCGCCAGCAACTCGGCCACCACCGCGGACGGCCCGGTCCGGCGTAGCACCACGAGGTCTTCGCTACAGGCCAGCAGCCAGCCGACGACGAGCAGGTCGAGTCCATGTCGGTCGAGCACGGCGTCCTGTGCCGCGGGCAGGTCGCAGGCCGCCGTACGCCGGGACCGGAGGCGCACAAGGTCGACCTCGACGCCGAGGTGGGGGAGCGCGACGGTGTCGCCCGAGCGGGGGACCGGCAGCAGCGACCATGCCCTTCGCAGGGCGTCGTCGAGCCCCGGCCGGACCGGTCCGTCGAAGACCAGGACGCCGCCGGCATCGGTGCGCAACCGCTCGAGCCGGCGGGTTGCGGCCGCCGGCCAAGCATCATCCAGGACGATGTGGGCTGCGTCCCCGAGCGGACGCGGTGCCGGCACGACGCGATAGGGCGCTTCGATCGGGAAGGGCGCCTCGACTGGGTTCACCGCGGCTCGCCTCACCGGCTCACCCTGCCATGTCGGACCAGCTGGTCCTAGGCTCGCGGCATGTCGGATGCCACCCTGCCCCTGCCCCCCGAGTCGCTCGCGGTCGACGCCGACCAGGCGGTGCTCGACGAAGCCGCGACCGCGGTGGACGGGGCGGCCGAGCGCGTCGACATCACGCCGCTGGACCATCCACGCCGGCTGCTGCTCGTCCACGCGCATCCCGATGACGAGACGATCGGCACCGGGGCGACGATGGCGCGGTACGCCGCGGAGGGAGCACTCGTCACCCTGGTCACCTGCACCCTCGGTGAGGAGGGGGAGATCCTCGTGCCGGAGCTGGAGCACCTGGCGAGCGACCAGGACGATGGGCTCGGTCAGCACCGGATCGGCGAGCTGGCTGCAGCCTGCGAGGCGTTGCGGGTGACCGACCACCGCTTCCTCGGCGGGCCCGGGCGATGGCGCGACAGCGGGATGATCGGGACCCCGCAGAACGACCGGCCTGACGTTTTCTGGCAGGCCGACTTCGCCGAAGCAGTCAGGGATCTCGTCGCCACGGTGCGCGAGGTCCGGCCGCAGGTTGTGGTGACGTACGACGAGCGGGGCGGCTACGGCCACCCGGATCACATCCAGGCACACCGGGTGGCCACTGCTGCATTCGACGCCGCTGGCGACCCGGCGTTCGCACCCAACCTGGGGGAGACCTGGCGGGCCAGCAAGCTCTACCACTCGGCCTTTCCCAAGAGCGTCCTGCAAGCCGGTATCGACCAGCTCAAGGCCAGCGGGCAGACCAATTTCTTCGGGGCGGACTCGGCCGACGACCTGCCCTTCGGTATCCCCGACGAGGCCGTCACGACCGAGATCGACGCGCGCGACCACCTCGACGCCAAGGTCGCGGCGATGCGCGCGCACAGGACCCAGATCGCCGTCGACGGGCCATTTTTCGCGCTGTCGAACAACGTCGGGCAGCGGGCCATGGGGGTCGAGTACTACGTGCTCGCGCACGGCGAGACCGGGCCGACCGACGGCCCGCAAGGTCGGGAGCAGGACCTGTTCTCGGGGGTCGACTGAACGCCGCTGGATTCGGTCGGCGAGGTGCACTTCCGCTCACCCACGCAAGGAGTAGATGTGTCCATCCAGATGCCTTGTAAGCGGTGCCGCCAAATGATCGTGGCACAGGACGAGGACGACCTCGTCGCCCAGGTGGAAGCCCACGCCCGCGACCACGGCGGGGCCCGCGGCAGGCACGTCCCGACCCGAGAACGCATTCTGGGGCACCTTCATCGTGGACCTCGACCGAACAGCTGAGCGACGCCGTCGCGCGCCTGCACAGCGGCGGATGTCGGAACACCCACCGCTGTCCGGCAAGTACGACCACCGGACCTGCCGTGCCTGGCACTCGAGACGAGACCGTCAGCGGTCAGCAGCCAGGATCTGCTGAGCTCGGATACTGAATCCACTGTGTCGTCGAGGGTCAGCATGAAGCTCTCCTCGGCCGTGTCCGGGAGGCCCAACTCAGCTCGTGAACGCCCGGCGAGGGCGACGTCGAACCACCCGCGCTCGACGAAGGCGGCGTGCTTGACCAGCCCGAGCAGTGTCGTTTCGGAGGGCACAAGTCGCCGCCTGGCCTGCTCCTGCGTCAACCCGTCCAGCAGACTCAAGACCGTAGCCGTACCGACCAGCGATCAAGGACGGCTACCGGTGTCGCACCCAGACGTTTGGTTCGGTGTAGGTGCCCAGGTCACGCTCTCGGTCTACGTCGAGGGGGCCAGGCCTTCGGGGCTCACGTTCACTGGCGCCGATGACGTCTACGCAGCCCTCGTTGCGGCGGCCGAGGGTAGTCGGCAATCGTTGAGCGCGTTCGTCGTCGCTCGACTCTCCGAAGTGGCGCAGGCAGTGCGTGTCGCTGACTACGTGTCCAGCTATCCGGCACCTCGCGGGACCGGCGTCACAACTGAGGCCGCGGTGGCCGCGGTGTGGGAGGTTCGCGGGGCGTCGTGAGCTTGGCAGTCATCGACGCGTCAGTCCTCGCTGTGTTCTACGCCGCTGACGACCCACCTCACTCGCTGGTCGCCGACCGCTTGAAGGTGGGCGACGCATTGTTCGCACCGGCTCACCTGGATGCGGAAATTGTGTCCGCACTGCGTGGAATGGCCCGGAAGAATCGAGCACTTGACCGGGTCGTTCCCAGCGTGCTCGCGCAGTTGGCGGGATTCCCGATCCAACGGTTCCCCCTGCCTCCGTTGCTGGAGCGCATGTCGGAACTGCGTCACGACATCACGGCCTATGACGCGACCTATGTCGCCTTGGCGGAACGGCTTGGCGCGGCGTTGATTACCTGCGACGCCAGGCTTGCGACGGCGATTGGACCGAACTGCACCTTCGACAAGATCACCTGACTGAAGAGTTCCCCTGGCGCTGGCTCGGGCCAGTCAGCGTGGACACAAGACCCCGACCTATCGATTGCCGCCGCCGAGGACGGTAACCGTCCGGTTTGTGGCCTGGTCGGCCACCACGGGTGACCGCATGCCGCGTTTGGCCGGCACGCGACCCGTCGCCCCGCCGTCCGGGCCCGGATGCCGCATGCCCGGTACGGTCTCGCGGATGGGCGACGATCGGTGGTGGAAGGATTTTGACGCTGTCGTCACGACGGCACTTCCCATCGGTTCCCAGGTTCTCGACTTCGGTTGCGGCGATGGTGGGCTCGTCGATCGTCTGACGGAACGTGGCTTCGATGCGCTCGGGGTGGATCCACGCGCGCCGGATCACCCGCGGCTGATCCGGGAGTCCATCGAGCAGGTCATGGGACGTGGCAGGTTCGATGCGATCACGGCCGTGATGGCGCTGCACCATGCCGAGCTCGATGCCGTGGTCCCAGCACTCACCAGGCTGCTGCGCCCTAACGGGCGACTGTTCGTGTACGACTTCGGCTGGGATCTCTACGACGAGCGCGCGGCCGCGTGGCTCGCCGGTCATGATTCGTCGCCTGCCGACAATTCGATCGCGGGCTGGTGGCGCGAGCACGGCGAGTTCCATCCGAGCCGGGCCATCACACAGACCCTCTCCGCTCGTTTCGAGCCAGCCCGCCAGGTCGCCCGTCCCTACCTCGCCCGCATGCTTGCGCGCCACGATCTCGAGGCAGAGGAGCACGCGCTGATTGACGCGCAGCTACTCCCGGCTCTCGGGTTCTGGTATATCGCTCTTCGCGCCGGATGACCGGTCAGCTGGCGCGCTCAGGCGGTTGGCAGTATCGGCGGCGGGCCGAGTGGCGGTGGTGGCCCTGAGATCCCTGTCCGCACCCTCGGGTGCGCGCAAGGGCTGACCGCAGACGCCGAAATCGTGACGGACGGGAAGGCACTGGCTGATGGACATCGAAACGGACGACCTTTCCCGGGACGCAGTGCATCAACTCCTCGCCGAGCACCTGGCCGACATGCATGCGACGTCGCCGCCGGGAAGTGTGCACGCGCTTGATCTGACTGGCCTGACCGATCCGGCCGTGACGGTGTGGACGCTGTGGAACGATGCCGCCGTGCTGGGCTGTGCAGCGCTGAAGGAGCTCTCCATCGTTGAGGGTGAGATCAAGTCGATGCGCACGTCGACCGCCGCGCGCGGCCGAGGCGTGGCAACGCGCCTGCTGACGCATGTGATCGGCGAGGCGCGTCGACGTGGTTACGAACGGCTGAGCTTGGAGACCGGCTCACAGGACTTCTTCGCCCTGGCCCGACGGTTGTACCGGCGGCACGGATTCGTCGCCTGCCCGCCCTTCGGCACCTACGTCGCGGACCGAACAGCACGTACCTGACCCTGACCCTGTAACTGTTGCTGCCTGCTCGCGCCGGCCGGGGGGTTGTGCAGCGCCCCCTTCGGCGGTGTGATCACGTGCAGTCATCGACCACCTGGAGGCCTGTCGTGTCCGACCACACCTATCGCGTCACCGAGATCGTGGGCAGCTCACCGGAGAGCCTGCAGCAGGCCATCCGCAACGGCGTCGCTCGGGCCAGCCAGACCCTGCGCAACCTGGAATGGTTCGAGGTGACCGAGATCCGAGGGCACATCGAGGACGGCGCCGTCGCGCAGTTCCAGGTAGGCCTCAAGGTCGGGTTCCGCCTGGAGGATGCCGACTAGGGATCTCTGCGTGGCGCCCGGTCCCGGACCCAGGGAGACGGACGCCACTGCGGCGTCCGGAGTGGTCCCGGCCCGCCGGTCGTTGAAGCAGGCATGGACACCAACACGACGCCGAGGACCGACCCGGTGGCTCGCGAGCTGTCGGCGATGCGGGAGCGATACAGCTACGCCGTCAACGCCGCGGTCTCGCAAGGACGGCATGAGCGGGCGGCCGAGCTGGCGCGCGCCTACCCGGACGAAGCGCTCCGGGTGTTGACGGCGCACCTTGGCCGGTTGAGCACCGGCAGTCGGCGCCCGCTGCCGCATCCCGGTGGTCGGCGGGCCCGGGCGGCCGCCGGGCTTGCCCGGACCAGGTGGGCCTGGTCCGGAGTGCCGGAAGGCCAGTAGCCGACCCTGCCCTCGGCTCCTTCGCATTCCTTGATAGGCCGTTCGGGTGATGCTGCCCCCGGGAAGCTGGTCACGTTGCGTGACGAAGCCCAGACTGGGGACACGCCGGAGGGGGCGATGCCCGCCCCTTCGCGTTCCGAGGAGCGAACCGTGTCCGACACGCCCAGCAACGCCTTCGAGTCCCTGCTCGAGACCGCCGACGGCGGCCTGCTCTC
>JAYSQK010000556.1:0-3682 GCA_043721555.1 Frankiales bacterium | reverse complement strand
AGCTGCGAGACGATCTGGTCGTAGGCCGGGTAGACGAACCCGTCGAACTGGATCTCGCAAACCGGCCGGTAGCCGCGGATCGCGAGGCCGATCGCGGTGCCGATGATGCCCGACTCGGCGAGCGGGGTATCGAAGACGCGGTCCTCGCCGAAGTCCTTCTGCAGGCCGTCGGTGACCCGGAAGACGCCGCCCAGCTTGCCGATGTCCTCACCCATCAAAATGATCTTTGGATCGCGCTCCATCGAGGCCCGAAGGCCCTCGTTGATCGCCTTGGCCAAGGTGAGTTGCGCCATCAGTGACCGCCCGTGAAGCCGCCGAGGTAGGCCCCGAAGTCGGCCCGCTGCTCCAGCAGCAGCGGCGTCGTCTCGTCGTACACGTCGTCGAAGATGCTCAGCGGATCGGGGTCCGGCATCGCCAGGCACTCCTTGCGGATCCGGGCCGCCAAGGTGTCCGACTCCTGTTCGAGCTCCTCGAAGAAGGCGCCGTCGGCGAGTTGCTGCTTGAACAGGAACGCCTTCATCCGCTCGAGCGGGTCCTTGAGTTTCCACGCTTCGAGGTCGGACGACAGCCGGTAGCGGGTCGGGTCGTCGGAGGTCGTGTGCGCGCCCATCCGGTAGGTGAACGCCTCGATCAGCGTCGGTCCCTGCCCGGTGCGCGCGGCGTCGAGGGCCTTGCGCGTCACGGCGTAGGACGCGAGGACGTCATTGCCGTCGACGCGTACGCCGGGGAAGCCGAAGCCCTCGGCCCGCTTGTAGAGCGGAATCCGGCTCTGGGTGGAGGTGGGTGTGGAGATGCCCCACTGGTTGTTCTGGCAGAAGAACACGATCGGCGAGTTGTAGACGCTGGCCCAGACGAACGCCTCGTTGACGTCGCCCTGACTGCTCGCACCGTCGCCGAAGTAGGCGATCACCGCCTCGCCGGTCTCGGGGTCGCCGACCGCGCCGTCCTTGGTGATCCCCATCGCGTAGCCGGTGGCGTGCAGCGTCTGCGACCCGATCACGATCGTGTAGAGGTTGAAGCGCTTCTCCTGCGGGTCCCAGCCACCCTTGCTGGCGCCGCGGAACAGCCCGAGCAGCGTCAGCGGATCGACGCCCTTGCACCAGGCGACCCCGTGCTCGCGGTAGGTCGGGAACGCGAAATCCTGACTGCGCATCGCGCGGCCCGACCCGACCTGGGCAGCCTCCTGACCGAGCAGCGCAGCCCAGATCCCGAGCTCACCCTGGCGCTGCAGCGCGGTCGCCTCGACGTCGATGCGGCGAACGAGGACGAGATCGCGGTACAGCGCGCGGTAGTCGTCGTCGGACAGGTCGATGTCGTAGTCGGGGTGGTGGACCCGCTCACCCTCAGGCGTCAACAGCTGGACCAGCTCCGGTCCGGTGGTGCTGCTGCTGGCGGCCGGCTGGGGTCCTTGGATCACGGTCATGCGCGGGCTCCTCGTGCTCGGCTGCCGCCCTGGGGTCGCCGGGTGCGGCAGTGGCCGGCGCCGGCGCCGTTGGCCGCCGCGGGGTGTGCGACGGGTGCGGCGGTGCCAGCGATGGGTCAGGCCGTCATCGTGTCAGATCCCCGGCGAACGGTGTGACCTGCGTCTCGGTTGGCGGGCCGGCGGCTAGGAGGGCCGGTTGCCGTGCCCGTGTCCGCGCCGGTCGTCGCCGCCGTCGTGCTGGTCCCCGCCGTCGTGCTGGTCCCCGCCGTCGTGCACGTGCTGGTCGCCGCCACCGCGCTGGTCGCCGCTGCCGTCGCGCGCGTGGCCTCCCGGTCCGTCGTCTCCGGGCCCCTCGTCGTGACCCGCCTTCGTCCGCTTCGGGGGGCGCCCGGCCGACACCTGCGGACTGGGCTGGACGGTGGGTTGTCCCGCAGGTTGCTCGGCCGTCGGGCTGGGCTGGTCGCCCCGAGTGCTCGGGCGACCGGGGGTGCCGACCGCCACCGGCGGAACGGCGGGGCTACCGCCAGCGGCCGGGCCGGGCGGAGCGGGCGGCACGGGACCCGGCGCGGGCTGAACGCCGGTCGCCGGCGGGCCGGTAGGGGCGGTCACGGGCGCCGGGGGGTCGGTCGGTGGTCGCTGGATCGGGGACGGGTTGGCGACCGGCGGGTTGGCGACCGGCGGCTGGATCGGCGGGTTGGTGACCGGCTGCGGCTGGGCCGGGCCAGTCGGCACGAGCGGTTCAGGCGGCGGCGGTGCACCGTCGGTGAAGCTGGTGGGGACCCCGACAGCCCCGCCGGGGCCGCTCACCGGCTGCCGGACGGCAACCACCGTGATCGGTTGCCCGCCCGCGAACCGCCGCACCGCGTGGACGTCGCTCGGCCAGGCCCGGCCAGGCGGGCCGCCCACGATGACGGTGCCGGCTCCGCTGCTGCCCAGCGGCAGGCTGACCTGCGGCGGCAGCGAACCGAGGTTGACGCCGGACGTGCCGGTGCGGACCACCACGGCTGTGCCGGCGGAAGCGAGCGCGACCATCGCCACGGTGGTGACACCGAGCGCGAGCCGGGCGGACACAGCGCCGCGCGACGTGACGTCCATCTGCCCACCTCCACTCGGCCAATCGCAGTAACCCGGACGCCATCTTGCCACGGAACGTGTTGGATTGGTTACTACGTGCAAGGGCAATGCTCTGTGTCGCCGCCGGGAGCGCCAGCAGGGCTCGGCGACCGCCGGGGCGCGCTCTCAGGTGCCAGGCACCTACGGTGTCCGGATGACCTGGCCCCGGCCCGTGCCGCTGATCGGCGACGCCACCTCCGCCGCCGAGCGAGCCGGTGCACCCGGCGCCTGGGCCTTCGACCAACCGATCCGGCAGGCGCTGTACGACGTGATCGCTGCCCGGCGCGACGTACGCCGGTTCCGGCCCGACGTCGTCGACGATGAGCTGCTGACAAGGGTGCTCGGCGCCGGGCACGCCGCACCGTCGGTTGGGCATTCCCAGCCGTGGCGCTTCATCGTCGTCCGCGAGCCGGCGCTGCGCGAGCGGGCTGCGTGGATGGCGGACCAGGAGCGGCTCACCCAAGCGGCGCTGCTCGAACCAGAAGCGGCCAGGCAATTGCTCGACCTGCAGTTGGAAGGCATCCGGGAGGCGCCGCTCGGCGTGGTGGTGTGCTGCGACCGCCGTGCGCCGGCCGCGGGTGTGCTCGGTCGGGCGACCTTCCCGGACGCCGACCTGTGGTCGTGCGCGTGCGCCATCCAGAACCTGTGGTTGGCCGCGCGCGCGGAGGGCCTCGGGCTCGGCTGGGTGACCCTGTTCGAGCCCGCCGGACTCGCCGACCTGCTGGGCCTGCCCGATGGTGTCGTCACGCTCGGCTGGCTGTGCCTGGGTTGGCCCGATGAGCGCAATCGCACCCCCGGGCTCGAGCGCGCCGGCTGGTCCCGCCGCCAGCCGCTGTCCGAGGTCGTGCTCACCGACCGCTGGCCGTCGGCGGCGCCGTCCGCCCCGGTAAGCCGCCTTCGGGCGCCCGCGCAGCGCCAGGTCGTCGGTGCGCGCGATGCGGCCGATCGGTTGCTGACCCCACCGGGCTCGCTCGGCGTGCTCGACCGGGCCGTGGACAAGGTGGTCGCCCTCGGGCACGGCGACCTCACGACGGGCACGCTGGTCCTGGTGGGCGCCACGCATCGGGTCGCCGAACTCGGCGTGTCGGCCTTCGCCGGCAGCGTGACCGGCGACGTCCTCGCCGCCGCGCGGCAGGGTCGGGCGCT
>JAYSQK010000555.1:0-2737 GCA_043721555.1 Frankiales bacterium | reverse complement strand
CCGAAGCCGTAGCCGGCACTGCGGGGGGTCTGCACAAATCTGGTCATCAGCGAGATCAGCAGGTACATGCCGACCCCGCCGAGCAGCCCGGTCACGTCGGCGGTAAGCACGGCCCTGCTCCGGAGCAGGTGCAAGGCCACCAGCGGGTGCTCCACCCGTAGCTCGTGGCCGACCCAGAAGGCGAGCAGGACCAACGCCGTGAGGGTCGTGCAGGCCAACCGCAGGGAGGTCCAGCCCCACTGCTCGGCCTCGGAGACCCCGAGCAACAGGGCGGCGAGGCCGGCCGCCAACAGGGCGGCGCCGAAGACGTCGAGCCGATGGGCCGGCCGGCCCTTGCTGGCCGGCACGACGACCGCGGCCAGGAGCAGGGCGAACAGCGACATGGCGGCGCCGAACCAGAACCCGGCATGGACGTCGAACCGGCTGGCGATCAGCCCGGTCAGCGGATAGCCGAGCCCGACGCCGGCCACCGGCGTGACCGACAGCAGCGCGACGGCCGACCGGGCCTGCGCCGCCGGGACGTGGTCGCGGGCCACCGCGATGGCGAGGGAGGTCAGCCCGAGGCCGACGCCCTGCAGGGCGCGTCCGGCCACCAGCCACCAGAACCCGAGGGGGAGCGCGGCGAGCACGCTGCCGAGCAGAACGACGGCCAGCGTGGCAAGGATGACCTCGCGACGTCGCGGCCCATCCGCGAGGCGGCCCATCACCGGGGTGGCCACGGCCCCGGCGAGCAGCGTCACGGTCAGCGACCACTGGGCGGTGGCCAGCGAGACGTGGTCGGTCGCGGCCAGGGTCGGGATCAGGGGCGCCCCGAGGCTGCTGACGACGGCCACCACCATGCCGAGGAAGACCAGGACCGGCACGAGGGCGCGGTCTCGCGCGGGTGCGGGCGGGTGCACCGGCGGCTCCTGTCATCAAGTGATGTCATCAGATGATGACACGGCCCGCCCGTAGGCTGCCGGCGCATGAGCATCCGACTGGCGGTCATCGGCGGCGACGGCATCGGGCCGGAGGTGGTCGCCGAGGGCCTGAAGGTCCTGCGCGCCGTCCTGCCCGACGTCGAGACGACGGATTACGACCTCGGCGCCGCGGCCTATCTGCGCACCGGCGAGGTGCTGCCGGCCGGCGTCGTGGACGAGCTCCGGGGGCACGACGCGATCCTGCTGGGTGCCATCGGCGATCCCTCGGTGCCACCCGGTGTGCTCGAGCGGGGCCTGCTGCTCGCCCTGCGCTTCACCCTGGACCACCACGTCAACCTGCGCCCCGTGCGGCTGTTCCCCGGTGTCACCGGTCCGCTGGGGGACACCCCGATCGACCTGGTGGTGGTCCGCGAGGGCACCGAGGGTCCCTACGTCGGCAACGGCGGCAGCATGCGCACCGGGACGCCGCACGAGGTGGCGACCGAGGTCAGCCTCAATACGGCGTACGGCGTGGAGCGGGTCGTGCGGGACGCGTTCGGCCGGGCGCGGGCGCGGCGGGGGCACCTCACCCTGGTGCACAAGACGAACGTCCTGGTGCACGCGGGCGGCCTCTGGAAACGCGTCTTCGACCAGGTCGCCGAGGAGTTCCCCGACATCGAGACCGCCTACCAGCACGTCGATGCCGCCTCGATGTTCTTCGTCACCGACCCGGGCCGGTTCGACGTGGTCGTGACCGACAACCTGTTCGGCGACATCCTGACCGACATCGGTGCGGCGATCGGCGGCGGCATCGGGCTGGCCGCCAGCGGCAACCTCGACGTGTCGCGGACCAACCCCAGCATGTTCGAACCGGTGCACGGCAGCGCCCCCGACATCGCCGGCCAGGGCAAGGCCGACCCGACAGCGACCGTGCTGTCGGTGGCCCTGCTGCTCGACCATCTCGGGCACGGCGACGAGGCGAAGCGGGTCGAGGCGGCCGTCGCGGCCGACCTGGCCGGGCGGGGCCCGGCAGCCCGGTCGACCGCGCAGATCGGTGACGCGCTCGCCGGACTCGTCTCGGCGTAGCCGCGGGGCTACGGTTCGCAAGGCCAGGATCGTCAGACCGGGAAGGAGCACGCCGTGCAGTTCGAGGTCCATCCGAGCGGTTCGCCCGTCGACGCCGGGACCCGCGCCGATGTCCTTGCCGCGCCGGCCTTCGGCCGCGTCTTCACCGACCACATGGTCACCGTTGACTGGACCGCCGAGCTCGGCTGGCACGACGCCCAGCTCTCGCCCTACGCCCCCGTCCTGGTCGATCCCGCCTCGGTCGTCCTGCACTACGGCCAGACGGTCTTTGAGGGGCTGAAGGCCTTCCGGCAACCCGATGGCGGGGTCGCGTTGTTCCGACCCGAGCGCAACGCCGCCCGGCTGACCCGCTCGAGCGCCCGGCTGGCCCTGCCGTCGTTCCCCGAGGATGCCTTCGTGCAGGCCTGCGACCTGCTCGTGCGCACCGACGCCGCCTGGGTTCCGGACGGCGAGGGGGCGACGCTTTACCTGCGGCCATTCATCTACGCCACCGAGGTCGGGTTGGGGGTGCGCCCGAGCGACTCCGCCCGGTTCCAGGTGATCGCCTCACCCGCGGGCAACTACTTCACCGGACCGCTGCGCCCGGTCTCGCTGTGGCTGTCCCAGGAATACATCCGGGCCGCGCCGGGTGGCACCGGCGCAGCCAAGTGCGGCGGCAACTACGCCGCCGGGCTGGTCGCGCAGCAGGAGGCCATCGCGCACGACTGCGACCAGGTGGTCTACCTCGACGCGATCGAGCACCGGTGGGTCGA
>JAYSQK010000554.1:0-2410 GCA_043721555.1 Frankiales bacterium | reverse complement strand
GGCATCGAGGTCAAGCCGGTGCTGACGTCGCTCGCACCCGGGCAGACCACGACGTTCGATCTGCGGACGAGCGTTGGCGCGCTGGGGCTGGGCAAGCTCGGCGCCTATCCGATGGACGTCGTCGGGCGGGGCGACTTCGACGGCCAGCGCAGCAACCTGGGGCTGGCGCCGACCTGGATCCCGTGGTTCGCCGGTGACCCGGTGCGGCCGCTCCGGGTCGCGGTGCTCTGGCCGCTGGTCGACCAACCCCGACGCGGGCCGCGCGACGTGATGGTCGACGACCAGCTGGCGGCGACGCTCGCCCCGACCGGTCGGCTGGGCCAGTTGCTGGCCGGCGCCCGCGGCGGCGAGACCGGCCAGTGCGACGGCGTTGCCCATGGGCCGCCGGAGTCCTTCGTACGTAAACCGGCCACCCCGCCGCCGGCCCGGCGGTGCGAGGGCGTCCCGGTGACCTACGCCGTCGATCCCGACCTGCTCGACACCGTCAAGGCGATGACCAAGCCCTACGACGTCCAGGCGGGCGAGCGGATCCGGCCCGGCACCGGGACGGCTGCGGCGACCCGCTGGCTCGGCGAGCTCAACGCAGCGCTGACCGGCTCGTCGGTACTCGCGCTGCCCTACGCCGACCCGGACGTGGATGCGTTGACCCGGGACAGCCGCGGCAAGAACGACATCGCCGTGGCCCAGAAGGTGGGGGCCGCGGTGGTCCGCGAGGTGACCGGTGAGACCCCACTGTCGACGGTGGCCTGGCCGCCGGCCGGCACCGTCAGCAGCGCCGCGATGGATGCCCTGCTGGTCGGGGGAACCCAAGCGCTCGTGCTCGACCCGTCCGCGTACGACGGGCCGCCGGTCGAGCTCAACCACACCCCGGATACCCGGGCCGTGCTGCCCCCGTCGGCCGCCGGCGAAGCGGTGGCCGGTCTGGTCGTCGATCGCGAGATCTCGGACCTGCTCACCTCGGAGCGGACGTCCGGGCTCGGACCACGCCTCGCCGAGCAGCGCTGGCTGACCGAGACGGCGATCATCGCGGCCGAGCAGCCGGGCCTGTCCCGCACCCTGCTGCTCGCCCCCCCGCGGCGCGGACAGGTGCCGCCGCCGATCGCGGCCGCGGCGCTGCGCGACATCGGGCGGCTGCCGTGGCTCTGCCCGGTGCAGTTGGCCGACGTGGCCGCCGGCCGGGAGCGCTGCGCCACCGACCCGCCCACCGGCCGGACCGCGCCGGCCAAACCGGAGTCCCGCGGTGACGCCCGCATCGCCCCGAACGCGACCGAGCTGTCGTCCGGGCTACTCACCCGGGTCGCCCGGGACCGCGACACCGCCGTCCAACTCGTCGAGGCCATCCTCAAGCCGAGCGAATCGGCCTCGCGCACCAACAGCCGGCTGCGCCGGGCCGTGGCCCGCTCCGAGTCGAGCGCCTGGCGGGCAGCTCCGGACGGTGACGCCGCCGCCGGCCGCCGGATGGCCAACCTGCTCAGCAACGACGTCGCCGACCTCGTCGGCCACGTCAAGGTCCGCGGCAAGCCGCTGCTGCTCACCAGCACCAAGGGCACGCTGTCGGTGAGCGTCGAGAACACCCTCGATGTGCCGATCGCCGTGAAGGTGCGGTTCTTCTCGAGCACCGCGACCCTGTCGACGCAGGAGACCGGCCTCATCGAGGTGCGGCCCGGCACCGCGCAGCAGGCGTCGGTCCGCGCCGCCGCCCGCAAGTCCGGTCGTTTCGTGGTGTTCGCCCAGCTGATGGACCGCAACGGGCAACGCTTCGAAGACCCCGCCGAGGTCGACGTCCGATCGACCCGCTACGGCCGGATCGCCCTCGCGGTCACCGGTCTCGCGGCCGGCGTGCTGCTCGCGGCGGCCGGGGTGCGGATCGTGCGCCGGGCGCTGCATCACGGCTCCGAATGACGGACCTGACCGGGCTCGGCCGCTCCACCCGCACCATGGCGCTCGGCACGGTGGTCTCCCGCGGCACCGGTTTCCTGCGGACCGCAGCATTGACCGCGGTGCTCGGCCTCGGCGGCGTGGGGTTCGCCTACAACCTGGCCAACACCGCCCCGAACATCATCTACGAGCTGCTGCTCGGCGGCGTGCTGACCAGCGCGTTCGTCCCGTTGCTCGTGCGGGCAGCCAAAGAGCACGCCGACCGCGGCGAGGCCTACGCGCAGCGGTTGCTCAGCCTCACCATCGTCGGACTCGGCGTCGGGAGCGTGCTGCTCGTCGTGCTCGCGCCACAATTGGTGGACCTCTACACGGTCGGCCGGACCCCGGCCGCCGATCGCCAGCTGGCGGTCACCTTCGCCCGCTACTTCCTCCCGCAGGTCGTCTTCTACGGCGCCGGAGCCGTGATGGGCGGCATCCTGAACACCCGCGGCCGCTTCGCCCCCCCGATGTGGGCGCCGGTGCTGAACAACCT
>JAYSQK010000553.1:0-3658 GCA_043721555.1 Frankiales bacterium | reverse complement strand
GTGAACACCCGCAGGCAGTCCGTGCAGCGCCAGTCGCCGTGCCCGCTGTCGGGATCGTCGCCGAACGGCCGCAGCGACTCCTCGCCGCAGTACGGGCAGTACATCGGGACGGCCCGCTGCGGCGAGCTCACCGCAGCAGCGCCTCGTCGGCCCGACGGGCCCACACGGCGAACTTCTCGCCCGGCGTACGGTGCTCGAGATAGGTCCGCAGCAGCCGCTCGACGTACTCCGGCGCGTCGTCGGCGGTGACCTTGAGGCCACGGGATTTGCGGCCGAGACCGGCGTCCTCGCCGAGCCGGCCGCCCAGGTGCATCTGAAAACCCTCGACGCCGTCGACGATCGAGCCCTTGAGGCCGATGTCGCCGGTCTGGAACCTGGCGCACGAGTTGGGGCAGCCGTTGACGTTGATGGTGATCGGCTCGTCGAAGTCGGGCAGCCGCTTCTCGAGCTCGGTGTAGAGATCGACCGAGCGAGCCTTGGTCTCGACGATCGCCAGCTTGCAGAACTCCAGGCCGGTGCAGGCCAGCACGCCGCGCCGGAACCTCGTCGGTCGCACCCGCAGGTCGTCGGCCTCGAGCTCGGTGACGAGTGCGCCGACGGACCCATCCGGTACGCCGAGCAGCACGAGCCCCTGCTGGGCGGTCGTCGACACCCGGCCGGCGCCGTACTCCGTGGCCAGCGCCGCGACCCGCTGCAACTGCGTGCCGCTGGTGCGACCGGCGCGCGGCACCACCCCGACGTAGTTGAGCCCGTCGGATTGCCGGTGCACGCCGACGTGGTCCCGCTCCTGCGTCGGAGGCACCGCCGGCGCCGGGCCGTCGGGCAGCGGCGCGGTGAGGTAGCTGTCCTGGAGGACCTGGCGGAACTTCTCGGTGCCCCAGTCGGCGAGCAGGAACTTCAACCGGGCGTGCGTGCGCGATCGCCGGTAGCCGTAGTCGCGAAAGACCGAGATGACCCCCTCCCACACCTCGCTCACCCGGGACGGCTCCACGAAGGCCCCGAGCCGCAGGCCCAGCATCGGGTTGGTCGACAGCCCACCGCCGACCCAGAGGTCGTAGCCGACCCCGAGCTCGGGGTGGGTCACGCCGACGAAGGCGACGTCGTTGATCTCGTGATTGGTGCAGTGCACGGCGCAGCCACTGATGGAGGTCTTGAACTTGCGCGGCAGGTTGGCGAAGACCGGGTCGCCGATGTATTTCGCGGTCACCTCGCGGATCGCCTCGGAGGCGTCGAGGAACTCCCCGGCGTCCACTCCGGCCAGCGGGCAGCCGACGATGACGCGCGGGGCGTCGCCGCAGGCGTCGGTGGTCATCAGGCCGACGTCTTCGAGCCGTTGCCAGATGTCGGGGACGTCCTCGATCCGGATCCAGTGCAGCTGGATGTTCTGCCGGTCGGTCACATCAGCGACGTCCCGGCCGTGCTCGGTAGCGATCTCGCCGATGACACGGAGTTGTTCGCTGGTGAGCTGGCCACCGTCGATCCGCACCCGGAGCATGAAATACGGCGCCTCGAGCTCCTCCGGCGCCAGGATCGCGGTCTTGCCGCCGGGGATGCCCTGCGCCCGCTGGGTGTAGAGGCCGTACCACCGCAACCGGCCGCGCAGATCCGCGCCGTCGATCGAGTCGAACCCCTGCTTGCTGTAGGTGTCGAGCACCCGCTGCTTGACCGTCAGCGGGTGACTGTCCTTCTTCATCTGCTCGTTGGGGTTGAGCGGCTCGCGGTAGCCGAGCGCCCACTGACCTTGACCGCGGGGAGCGGGCACAGCTGTCTCCAGAGGTTCGATGCGACAGGGGGTGGAGGGGGTCAGCCGCGGGAACAGATGGCGCTGCTCGTGCGCTTGAGGTCCACGTGACGACGGGACGTGAGCACGGCGGGCACGCCATCCAGGGTGGCACAGGCCCGCGCCGGCTCGCCCGTCGGGACGTGTGGGACGATCAGAGCATGACTGGCTCGTTCCTCGTCGCGCGGCTGCACGTCGATCTGCAGCGCACCTCGAGCGCGGTCTGTTCCCGCTGACGCCGGGCTGAGCACCATCTCGCGCAACGACGCGCAACCCGCTCCCGCACGCACCGCGATGCAGCATGCACCCGGCTCCTGGAGGACTGTTGACCGCCACCGCACCGCCGGCCACCGCCGTGGGGACCGGGGCGACGGTCTGGCTGACCGGGCTGCCGAGCGCCGGCAAGACCACCCTCGCCACCGCGCTCGCCGCCGAGCTGCGCCGCCCGGTCGAGCTCCTCGACGGCGACGAGGTCCGCGAGTTCCTCTCCATGGGCCTCGGCTTCAGCCGGGCGGACCGGGACACCAACGTGCTCCGGATCGGTTGGGTAGCAGCCGGTCTCGCCAAGCACGGGGTCCTCGTCATCGCGTCCGTCATCAGCCCGTACGCCGAGACACGCGACCGGGTCCGGGCGCTGCACGCCGACCGGGGTGCGGGCTTTCTCGAGGTGCACGTCGCGACCCCGGTCGAGGTGTGCAGCGCCCGGGACGTCAAGGGCCTCTACGCCAGGCAGGCCGCCGGCGAGCTGATCGGACTGACCGGCGTCGATGCGCCGTACGAGCCCCCGACGGCAGCCGAGGCGGTCGTGCGCACCCACGAGCAACGCCTCGATGAGTCGGTGGCCCAACTCCTCTCGCTGCTGATCGGTCGGGGCCTCGCGTGACGACGACCGTGGTCGGGCTCTCCCAGCTGGATCTGCTGGAGGCCGAGAGCATCCATGTCATGCGCGAGGTAGCCGCGCAGTTCGAGCGCCCGGCCTTGCTGTTCAGTGGTGGCAAGGACTCGATCGTCATGCTGCGGCTGGCCGAGAAGGCCTTCTGGCCGGCCCGGATCCCCTTCCCGCTCGTGCATGTCGACACCGGGCACAACTTCGACGAGGTGCTCGCCTTCCGCGACCAGCGGGTCGCCGAGCTCGGCGCGCGGCTCGTCGTCGGCTCGGTGCAGGACGACATCGACGCCGGCCGCGTGCACGAGGTGCCCGGTGGCCTGCGCAACCCGCTGCAGACGACCACCCTGCTGCGCACGATCGAGGAGGGTCGCTACGACGCGGTCTTCGGCGGCGCCCGGCGGGACGAGGAGAAGGCCCGCGCCAAAGAGCGGTTCTTCTCCTTTCGCGACGCGTTCGGGCAGTGGGACCCCAAGAATCAGCGGCCCGAGCTGTGGAATCTCTACAACGGTCGGCACAACCCGGGTGAGCACATCCGAGTCTTCCCGCTGTCGAACTGGACCGAGCTCGATGTCTGGCGCTACATCGCCCGCGAGGACATCGAGGTGCCGAGCATCTACTACGCCCACCAGCGCGAGGTGTTCGAGCGCGACGGCATGTTGCTCGGCGTCACACCGGTCTCGCTGCCGACCGCCGGCGAGGTCGTCTCGACGCGCACGGTGCGCTACCGCACGGTCGGGGATGCCTCGTGCACCGGCGCTGTCGCCTCCCCGGCCCGGACCCCCGACGAGGTCGTCGAGGAAATTGCCGCGACCAGGGTGACCGAGCGCGGCGCGACCCGGGCCGACGACCGGGCCAGCGAGGCAGCCATGGAGGATCGCAAGAAGGAGGGCTACTTCTAGTGGCTGACCAGCTCAGGTTCGCCACCGCCGGGTCGGTCGACGACGGCAAGTCGACCCTGATCGGCCGGCTGCTGTACGACTCCAAGAGCG
>JAYSQK010000552.1:0-2533 GCA_043721555.1 Frankiales bacterium | reverse complement strand
GGCCGCAGGGTGGCCATCGCGCGGGATGCCGCGCTCTTCACGGTGCCGGGTGAACAGCCCAGGATGGCGGCGATCTCGGCCTCGGACAGGTCCTCGTAGTAGCGCAGGACGACCACGGCCCGCTGCCGTCGGGACAGCCGGTCCAGTGCGGACAGCACCACCGATCGCACGTCGTACGCCGCGGCGGTGTCGGGCACCACCGTCTCGGGGAGCACCTCGGTCGGCTCCTCGCGCCACGGTTTGCGGCGCCACCAGTCGATGTGCGCGTTGGTGAGGGTGCGTCGCACGTAGCCCTCCGGGTCGTCGGTCTCGATGCGGTCCCATCGCAGGTAGGCGCGGGTGAGCGCGGTCTGCAGCAGGTCCTCGGCGCGGTGTCGGTCACCTGTCAGCAGGTACGCCGCCTGCAGCAGGTGTCGTGAGCGGGCGGCAACGAACTCGCTGAACGCTTCGTCGTGCTCCCTCACTGCCACAGGGACGAGTGTGGGGCCGGTCCGGTTGGCATGCGGCGCGACCGGTTCAGATCGACGGCGACTGTTGTGGTCGTGCGTGGCCCCGGAGGCCGCTTCAGGACTCGCGGGCGAGGCGGCGCTGCTTGCGGAACTCCAAGGCGATCGGGAGCAGCGAGATGACGACGATGAGCGCCGCGAAGACTTCGAGGTTCTTGCCGATGAACGACACCTGGCCGAGGAAGTAACCCAGCAGCACCACACCGGTGCCCCACAGCACCGCGCCGACGGCGTTCCAGAGCGCGAAGGTCCGGGCGGGCACCCCGACGGCGCCACAGAGCGGGTTGAGGAAGGTGCGCACCACCGGGACGAATCTGGCCAGCAGGATGGCCTTGGGCTCGCCGTAGCGGTCCAGGACCTCACGCGCCTTGGTGACGTAGGACTGCTTGAAGAGCCTGGAGTCCTCCCGGTCGAACAGTGCCGGACCGGCCTTCCTGCCGATCAGGTAGCCGGTCTGCGCGCCGACGAACGCCACGATCGTCATCAGCAGGGACACGACGGCCACGGGCGGGAAGCTGACGCCGGGGATCCCGCCGGACGCGGCATAACCGGCGGCGAACAGCAGCGAGTCGCCCGGCAGGAAGAAACCGAGCAGCAGGCCGGTCTCGGCGAACACGATGAACAGGCAGAGCGGCAGGCCGACGTCGCGGACCAGTTGCTGGCCGTCGAGGATGGCCGGCAGGGCGGCGATGGTGCTCATCGCGCCGAGATTAGTCGGCCTGGGCGCGACGCCGCCGCAGATGCTGCGCCGCGCCACCGGTCACGGACAGCGCGACAACCGTCGCCGCGACCCAGCCGGCACTGTCCTTGAGGGCCGACGAGGACGCCGCCAGGTGCCCGAGCAGCAGCAGGCCGGCGCCCCAGGTGACCGCGCCGACGACATTTGCCAACAGGAACCTGGCGTACGGCATCCGGGCGGCCCCGGCCATCAACGGGGTGAACGTGCGAATCCACGGGATCCACCTGGCGGCGATCACGGCGATCGGCCCGTAGGTCGCGTAGAAGCGGCGGGCCCGATCCAGGGTGCGGGGGTTCAGCACCCTGCCGGCGCGGCGTTCGAACAGCGCAGGTCCCGCCCGCCGGCCGGTGGCGTAGCCGACCGCGTCGCCCGTGACCGCGGTGACCAGCACGATCGCCACGAGGACCGGCAGCGACAGCGCCCCACCCGCGCCGGTCAGCAGCCCGGCGGCGAACAGCACCGTGTCGCCGGGCAGGAAGAACCCGAGCAGCACGCCGGACTCGGCGAACACCAGGACCGCGAGCAGCGCGTACGCCGTACCCGTGGACAAGGTCGCGAGGTCGGCCACCTGGTCACGCTACGTTCCGGGCGAGGCCGCCCGGCGTCGTACCGCGTGGGGGTCTGCCTGGCTCGGATGGGGCGAATGACATGCTCGCTGGCGCCTGCCGCCTATCGAGGAGCCCACGATGCCGATCGCCACCCCCGAGGCCTACGCCGACATGCTGGACCGGGCCAAAGCCGGTCGCTTCGCCTATCCGGCCATCAATGTGACGAGCTCGCAGACCCTGAACGCGGCCCTGCAGGGGTTCGCCGAAGCTGGCAGCGACGGGATCCTGCAGGTGAGCACCGGTGGGGCGGAGTACCTGTCCGGGCAGAAGGTCAAGGACATGGTCACCGGCGCGGTGGCGCTCGCGGAGTACGCCCACGTCGTCGCCGCGCGGTACGACGTGACGGTGGCGTTGCACACCGACCACTGTCCGAAGGACAAGCTCGACGGCTACATGCGGCCGCTCATCGCGGTCAGCCAGGAGCGGGTCGACGCCGGCCGCAACCCGCTGTTCCAGTCGCACATGTGGGACGGCTCATCGGTCGAGCTGCACGAGAACATCGCCATCGCAGGCGAACTGCTCGCCGCGTGCGCCCGTGCAAAGATCATTATGGAGATGGAGATCGGTGTCGTCGGCGGGGAGGAGGACGGGGTCGACAACTCCGGCGAGAACGAGAAGCTCTACACGCACCCGGCTGATGCCCAGGCGGTCGCGGACGCCCTCGGCACGGGCGAGCGCGG
>JAYSQK010000551.1:0-15559 GCA_043721555.1 Frankiales bacterium | reverse complement strand
AGCGACGTCGCCCCCCGCTATCAGGCGGTGGTCGTGGCAGATGTGAGCAACGCCGCGATCGAGAGCGCGACCGCCGACCGCGCGGTGGTGCTGGTGTTCGTCAACCAGCAGTCCACCAGCACGGTCACCAAAGCGGCGAAACTGACCCAGAGCCGGCTCGAGATGACGCTGGTCCGGATCGGTAGCTCCTGGCTGGTGTCCGGGGTCAAGGCGCTCTGAGGCGGCCTCCGTCCACAACACCCCGGTCCGGGTCTTGACGGGGGCGCCGCTGATCGGCACCCTCTGCGCCAAGGAGTTGCGGACCGGGAGCGACCCGCCTCGACACGAGGCGTGGTCCCCGCGTACACTCCTTGTTTGCGCTGCCTCCCGTCATATACCTGCCCGGGCCAGATGCCCAGGGCGGCCGGTCGAGTGTGCGTGCGCCGCTGAGATCTTCGATCGTCAAAGGATCCCCTCTTGGCCGCTCCTCGCCCCACCCACCGTCAGTCCTTCGCCAAGATCCGTGAGCCTCTCGAGGTGCCCAACCTGTTGGACCTGCAGGTCTCGTCGTTCGACTGGCTGGTCGGCAACGAGCTCTGGCAGGAGCGCGTCAAGGTGGCCGTCGACGCCGGTCGCACCGACGTCTCCACGACCTCGGGCCTGGAGGAGATCTTCGAGGAGATCTCCCCCATCGAGGACTTCTCCGGATCGATGTCGCTCTCCTTCCGCGACCACCGCTTCGAGCCGACCAAGTACTCCGTCGAGGAGTGCAAGGACAAAGACATGACCTACGCGGCTCCGCTGTTCGTCACGGCGGAGTTCACCAACAACTCGACCGGCGAGATCAAGAGCCAGACCGTCTTCATGGGCGACTTCCCGGTGATGACGCCCAAGGGCACGTTCGTCATCAACGGCACCGAGCGCGTGGTCGTCTCGCAGCTCGTTCGGTCCCCGGGCGTCTACTTCGACAAGCAGATCGACAAGACCACCGACAAGGACACCTACTCCTGCAAGGTGATCCCGTCCCGGGGCGCGTGGCTCGAGTTCGAGGTCGACAAGCGCGACGCCGTCGGTGTCCGCATCGACCGCAAGCGCAAGCAGCCGGTGACCGTGCTGCTCAAGGCGCTCGGCTGGGACGACGCCCGCATCCTGGAGCGCTACGGCGACTACGAGTCGATGCGGATGACGCTCGAGAAGGACCACACCACCGGTCAGGACGACGCCCTGATCGACATCTACCGCAAGCTGCGCCCGGGCGAGCCGCCGACCAAGGAGTCCGCGCAGACGCTGCTCGACAACTTGTTCTTCAACGCCAAGCGTTACGACCTCGCCAAGGTCGGCCGCTACAAGGTGAACAAGAAGCTCGAGTTGGCGCTGCCGATGGGCCAGGGCACGCTCACCGAGGACGACATCCTGTCGACCATCGACTACGTCGTGAAGCTGCACGCCGGTGAGCAGGGCTTCGAGACCGACGACATCGACCACTTCGGCAACCGTCGCCTCCGCACGGTCGGCGAGCTGATCCAGAACCAGATCCGGCTGGGCCTGGCCCGGATGGAGCGGGTGGTCCGGGAGCGGATGACGACTCAGGACGTCGAGGCGATCACGCCGCAGACGCTGATCAACATCCGGCCGGTCGTCGCCTCCATCAAGGAGTTCTTCGGCACCAGCCAGCTCTCGCAGTTCATGGACCAGACCAACCCGCTGTCCGGCCTGACCCACAAGCGTCGGCTGTCGGCGCTCGGCCCCGGTGGGCTGTCCCGCGAGCGGGCCGGCTTCGAGGTGCGCGACGTGCACCCCAGCCACTACGGCCGGATGTGCCCGATCGAGACCCCGGAAGGCCCCAACATCGGCCTGATCGGCTCGTTGGCGACCTTCGCCCGGGTCAACTCCTTCGGGTTCGTCGAGACCCCCTACCGCAAGGTCGAGGCCGGCCGGGTCACCGACCAGGTCGACTACCTCACCGCGGACGAGGAGGACAAGCACGTCGTCGCGCAGGCCAACAGCCCGCTGGACGCCAAGGGCTCGTTCTCCGAGGCCAAGGTGCTCGTCCGCCGCAAGGGTGGCGAGGTCGACTACATCGCCCCCGACGACGTCGACTACATGGACGTCTCGCCGCGGCAGATCACCTCGGTGGCGACCGCGATGATCCCGTTCCTGGAGCACGACGACGCCAACCGCGCGCTCATGGGGTCCAACATGATGCGCCAGGCCGTGCCGCTGCTGCGCAGCGAGTCGCCGCTGGTCGGCACCGGGATGGAGTACCGCGCGGCGGTCGACGCCGGCGACGTGGTGCTGTCCGAGCAGGCCGGTGTGGTCGAGGAGCAGTCCGCCGACTACATCACCGTCATGCACGACGACGGCACCCGGCGGACCTACCGGCTCAACAAGTTCCGCCGGTCCAACCAGGGCACCTGCATCAACCAGAAGCCGATCGTGGCCGAGGGTGACCGGGTCGTCGAGGGTCAGGTCATCGCCGACGGTCCCTGCACCCAGAACGGTGAGATGGCGCTCGGCAAGAACCTGCTGGTCGCCTTCATGCCCTGGGAGGGTCACAACTACGAGGACGCGATCATCTTGTCGCAGCGCCTCGTCCAGGACGACGTCCTCACCTCGATCCACATCGACGAGCACGAGGTCGACGCCCGCGACACCAAGCTCGGCGCCGAGGAGATCACCCGCGACATCCCCAACGTCTCCGAAGAGGTCCTCGCCGACCTCGACGAGCGCGGGATCATCCGGATCGGCGCCGACGTCAGCCCCGGCGACGTGCTCGTCGGCAAGGTCACGCCCAAGGGCGAGACCGAGCTGACCCCGGAGGAGCGGCTGCTGCGCGCGATCTTCGGCGAGAAGGCCCGCGAGGTCCGCGACACCAGCCTGAAGGTGCCGCACGGCGAGTCCGGCAAGGTCATCGGCGTCCGGGTGTTCTCCCGCGAGGACGGCGACGAGCTGCCCCCGGGCGTCAACGAGCTGGTCCGGGTCTACGTCGCCCAGAAGCGCAAGATCAGCAACGGCGACAAGCTGGCCGGCCGGCACGGCAACAAGGGCGTCATCGCCAAGATCCTGCCGGTCGAGGACATGCCGTTCCTCGCCGACGGCACGAGCGTCGACGTCGTGCTCAACCCGCTGGGGGTGCCCGGCCGGATGAACGTCGGGCAGGTCCTGGAGACCCACCTCGGCTGGATCGCCAAGTCCGGCTGGACGGTGCTCGGTGAGGACGAGGACTGGAAGAAGCGGCTCAAGGAGATCGGCGCGACCGAGGCCGCGCCGGGCACCAACACCGCGACGCCGGTCTTCGACGGAGCCCGCGAGGACGAGATCATCGGCCTGCTGAGCTCGACCAAGCCCAACCGCGACGGTGACCAGCTGATCGGCGCCACCGGCAAGGCACAGCTGTTCGACGGCCGGTCCGGCGAGCCCTACCCGATGCCCGTCAGCGTCGGCTACATCTACATCCTGAAGCTGCTGCACCTGGTGGACGACAAGATCCACGCCCGGAGCACCGGCCCGTACTCGATGATCACGCAGCAGCCGCTGGGCGGAAAGGCCCAGTTCGGCGGCCAGCGGTTCGGCGAGATGGAGGTGTGGGCGATGCAGGCGTACGGCGCGGCGTACGCCCTCCAGGAGCTCCTGACGATCAAGTCCGACGACGTGCTCGGCCGGGTCAAGGTCTACGAGGCCATCGTCAAGGGCGAGAACATCCCCGAGCCGGGCATCCCCGAGTCGTTCAAGGTGCTGATCAAGGAGATGCAGTCGCTGTGCCTCAACGTCGAGGTGCTGTCCAGCGACGGCATGGCCATCGAGATGCGGGACACCGATGAGGACGTGTTCCGCGCCGCGGAGGAGCTCGGGATCGACCTGAGCCGCCGCGAGCCCAGCTCCGTCGAAGAGGTCTAAGGGCCAGCGGCGGTACGACGGCCCCGTCGTACCGCCGGCCCGAAGGCGCCCCCGATCTGCGCACGAACCCCCAGAGAGAAGGCACTGTGCTCGACGTCAACTTCTTCGACGAGCTGCGCATCGGCCTGGCCACTGCTGACGACATCCGTCAGTGGAGCCACGGCGAGGTCAAGAAGCCCGAAACCATCAACTACCGCACCCTCAAGCCGGAGAAGGACGGGCTCTTCTGCGAGAAGATCTTCGGCCCGACCCGCGACTGGGAGTGCTACTGCGGCAAGTACAAGCGGGTCCGCTTCAAGGGCATCATCTGCGAGCGCTGCGGCGTCGAGGTCACCCGCGCCAAGGTGCGTCGTGAGCGGATGGGCCACATCGAGTTGGCCGCGCCGGTCACCCACATCTGGTACTTCAAGGGTGTCCCCTCGCGGCTGGGCTACCTGCTCGACCTGGCGCCTAAGGACCTCGAGAAGATCATCTACTTCGCGGCCTACCTGATCACGACGGTCGACGGCGAGGCCCGCCACCGCGACCTCGCCACCCTCGAGGCCAGCATCGGCATCGAGCGCAAGCGGATCGAGGACCGCCGCGACAGCGACGCCGAGACCCGGCAGAAAAAGCTCGAGGACGACCTGGCCGCGCTCGAGGCCGAGGGCGCGAAGGGCGATGTGCGCCGCAAGGTCCGCGAGGGGGCGGAGCGCGAGCTGCGCCAGCTGCGCGACCGCGCCCAGCGCGAGCTCGACAAGCTCGAGGAGGTGCTCGACACCTTCAAAAAGCTCGAGCCCAAGCAGCTCATCGTCGATGAGACGCTCTACCGCGAGATGCGGGACCGCTTCGGTGAGTACTTCACCGGCGGCATGGGCGCCGAGGCCCTGCAGCGGCTGCTCGAAGGCTTCGACCTCGAGGCCGAGGGCGAGTCGCTGCGCGAGACGATCCGCTCGGGCAAGGGCCAGAAGAAGGTCCGCGCGCTCAAGCGGCTCAAGGTCGTCGCGGCGTTCCTCAACACCCGCAACTCGCCGATGGGCATGGTCCTTGACTGCGTCCCGGTCATCCCGCCGGACCTGCGCCCGATGGTGCAGCTCGACGGTGGCCGCTTCGCCACCTCCGACCTCAACGACCTCTACCGCCGGGTGATCAACCGCAACAACCGGCTCAAGCGGCTGCTCGACCTCGGCGCGCCCGAGATCATCGTCAACAACGAGAAGCGGATGCTGCAGGAGGCCGTCGACGCATTGTTCGACAACGGCCGCCGCGGCCGGCCGGTGACCGGTCCGGGCAACCGGCCGCTCAAGTCGCTGTCGGACATGCTCAAGGGCAAGCAGGGCCGATTCCGGCAGAACCTGCTCGGCAAGCGCGTCGACTACTCCGGCCGTTCGGTCATCGTCGTCGGCCCGCAGCTCAAGCTGCACCAGTGCGGCCTGCCCAAGCAGATGGCGCTCGAGCTGTTCAAGCCCTTCGTCATGAAGCGGCTCGTCGACTTGAACCACGCGCAGAACATCAAGAGCGCCAAGCGGATGGTCGAGCGAGCCCGTCCGGTCGTCTGGGATGTGCTCGAAGAGGTCATCACCGAGCACCCGGTGCTGCTTAACCGGGCGCCGACGCTGCACCGCCTCGGCATCCAGGCGTTCGAGCCGCAGCTGGTCGAGGGCAAGGCCATCCAGATCCACCCGTTGGTCTGCACGGCGTTCAACGCCGACTTCGACGGTGACCAGATGGCGGTGCACCTGCCGCTGTCGGCGGAGGCGCAGGCCGAGGCCCGCATCCTGATGCTGTCCAGCAACAACATCCTGTCGCCGGCCAACGGACGACCGATCACCAGCCCGACCCAGGACATGGTGCTCGGCATCTACTACCTGACCAGCCAGAAGGACGGCGCGACCGGCGAGGGCCGGGCGTTCTCGAGCCTGTCCGAGGCGGTCATGGCGTACGACGCGAAGGAGCTGGACCTGCAGGCCAAGGTCTCGCTGCGGCTGCGCGACGTCGTGCCGTCTCGGGGCTGGGTCGCCCCGGAGGGCTTCGAGGAGGGCGACGCGATCCGGGTCGAGACGACCCTTGGTCGGGCGCTGTTCAACGAGGCCCTGCCGGTCGACTACCCCTTCGAGAACCGCGAGATCTCCAAGCGCGAGCTCGGGGCGATCGTCAACGACCTGGCCGAGCGCTACCCCAAGGTGCAGGTCGCGGCGTCGCTCGATGCCCTCAAGGAGACCGGTTTCCGCTGGGCCACCAGGTCCGGCGTCACGATCTCGATCGAGGATGTCGTCACGCCCCCCGGCAAGGCCGAGATCCTCGAGCGCTACGAGGGTGACGCCGAGAAGGTCGAGAAGCAGTACGCCCGCGGCGTCATCACTGTCGAGGAGCGTCGGCAGGAGCTCATCGAGATCTGGACCAAGGCCACGGCCGAGGTCGCCAAGGCGATGGAGGCGAACTTCCCCAAGGACAACCCGGTCTGGATGATGGTCCACTCCGGCGCCCGCGGAAACATGATGCAGGTCCGGCAGATCGCCGGGATGCGTGGTCTCGTCGCCAACCCCAAGGGCGAGATCATCCCGCGACCGATCAAGACGAACTTCCGCGAAGGCCTGACCGTCCTTGAGTACTTCATCTCGACCCACGGTGCCCGCAAGGGCCTCGCGGACACCGCCCTGCGCACCGCCGACTCGGGTTACCTCACCCGTCGCCTGGTCGACGTCTCGCAGGACGTCATCATCCGCGAGGAGGACTGCGGCACCGAGCGTGGCGTGGTCATGTCGATCGGGTCCAAGAACGCCGAGGGCGTCCTGGTGAAGGACGGCCACGTCGAGACGAGCGTCTACGCCCGCACCCTGGCGGTCGACGTCGAGAAGGACGGCACCACCGTGCTCGCGGCCGGTGCCGATCTCGGTGACGTCAACATCGGGGCGCTCATCGCCGCCGGCGTCGAGGAGATCAAGGTCCGCTGCGTGCTGACCTGTGACTCCAAGGTCGGCACCTGCGCGGCCTGCTACGGCCGTTCACTGGCCACCGGCAAGACCGTCGACGTCGGCGAGGCGGTCGGCATCATCGCCGCCCAGTCGATCGGCGAGCCCGGCACCCAGCTCACGATGCGCACCTTCCACACCGGTGGCGTCGCGGGTGACGACATCACCCAGGGGTTGCCCCGCGTGGTGGAGCTGTTCGAGGCCCGCACCCCCAAGGGCGTCGCGCAGATCTCCGAGGTGGCCGGCCGGATCCGCATCGACGACACCGACAAGACCCGCAAGGTCGTCATCGTGCCGGACGACGGCAGCGAGGAGATCGCCTACCCGGTCGCCAAGCGGGCCCGGCTGCACTACGCCGACGGCGACCACGTCGAGGTCGGCGACAAGCTGCACGCCGGCGCCGTCAACCCCAGCGAGGTGCTGCGCATCCTGGGCCCGCGGGCCGTCCAGCTGCACCTGGTCGCCGAGGTGCAGGAGGTCTACCGCTCGCAGGGCGTGTCGATCCACGACAAGCACATCGAGGTGATCATCCGGCAGATGTTGAAGCGGGTGAACGTCCTCGAGGCCGGTGGCACCGACTTCCTGCCCGGCTCGCTCACCGAGCGGACCGTGTTCGAGGTCGAGAACCGCCGGGTGGTGGCCGAGGGCGGCGAGCCCGCTGCCGGCCGGCCGGTCCTGATGGGCATCACCAAGGCGTCGCTGGCGACCGAGTCGTGGCTGTCGGCCGCCTCCTTCCAGGAGACGACCCGGGTGCTCACCGACGCGGCGATCCAGGCCAAGAGCGACTCGCTGCTGGGCCTGAAGGAGAACGTCATCATCGGCAAGCTCATCCCGGCGGGTACCGGCATCAGCCGCTACCGCAACATCCGGGTGGAGCCCACCGAGGAGGCCCGCGCACAGGTCTACTCGATGGCCGGCTACGACGACCCCGACTTCGCCTTCGGGCAGGGCGCGGGTCCCGCCGTACCGCTGGACGACTACGACTACGGCTCCAGTGGGCGGGACAGCTACCGCAGCTGATCCGGCCAGCACGTCCGACGAGGGTCGCCCCGCACGGTGGGGCGGCCCTCGTCGCGTTCGCGGCTGCCCCTGCGCCCGGCATGGCGGCTCGACAGCAGGGCACGCCAGGGGGCCCATTTTGACCCTGGCAAGGGTGACGGGTAAGGTTTCCACTTGTGCCTGGGGTGACCCGGGTCGTCCCGCGTGCGCCTGACGGCGCTGCGGGCCCTGCACCACCCCCTTCCGCGAAGCGATCGCGGGCGGAGCGCGACTGGGCGACACACCCGACCGCGTGGGGCGCAGGATCACCGTCCGAGCAGCTGAAAGACGAGCAGGAGACGCGTTGCCCACGATCCAGCAGCTGGTCCGCAAGGGCCGGCAGGACAAGGTCGAGAAGACCAAGACGCCGGCCCTCAAGGGGAGCCCGCAGCGTCGTGGTGTCTGCACGCGCGTCTACACGACCACCCCGAAAAAGCCCAACTCGGCGCTGCGCAAGGTCGCCCGCGTGCGGCTGACCAGTGGGATCGAGGTCACCGCCTACATCCCGGGCGTCGGCCACAACCTGCAGGAGCACTCCATCGTGCTCGTCCGCGGCGGCCGGGTGAAGGACCTCCCGGGTGTCCGTTACAAGATCATCCGGGGGTCGCTCGACACCCAGGGCGTCCGCAACCGTAAGCAGGCTCGCAGCCGCTACGGCGCGAAGAAGGAGAAGAGCTAGTGCCTCGCAAGGGTCCTGCGCCGAAACACCCGGTCGTCATCGACCCGGTCTACGGCTCGCCGCTCGTCACCAGCTTGATCAACAAGGTCCTGCTCTCGGGCAAGCGCTCGGTCGCCGAGAAGATCGTCTACGGCGCGCTCGAGGGCTGCCGCGACAAGTCCGGCGCCGACCCCGTCATCACGCTGAAGCGGGCGCTGGACAACGTCAAGCCGACCCTCGAGGTCCGCAGCCGCCGGGTCGGTGGCGCGACCTACCAGGTGCCGATCGAGGTGCGTGCCGGTCGTTCCAACACCCTCGCGCTGCGCTGGTTGATCCAGTACTCCCGTGGCCGTCGCGAGAAGACGATGACCGAGCGGCTGATGAACGAGCTGCTCGACGCCAGCAACGGTCTGGGCGCCAGCGTCAAGCGGCGCGAGGACACCCACAAGATGGCCGAGTCGAACAAGGCCTTCGCGCACTACCGCTGGTAGCCCGACCCCCCCTTAGCACCCCAGCACCACCAAGAGACCAGGAAGCAGAGCAGCACTGTGGCCAGCAACGACGTCCTCGCCAAGACCCGCAACATCGGGATCATGGCGCACATCGACGCGGGCAAGACGACGACCACCGAGCGCGTCCTGTACTACACCGGCAAGGCGTACAAGATCGGTGAGGTGCACGACGGCGCGGCGACGATGGACTGGATGGCGCAGGAGCAGGAGCGCGGCATCACCATCACGTCGGCGGCCACCACCTGTACGTGGGACGGCCACCGCATCAACATCATCGACACGCCGGGCCACGTCGATTTCACCGTCGAGGTCGAGCGTTCGCTGCGGGTGCTCGACGGCGCCGTCGCGGTCTTCGACTCCGTCGCCGGGGTCGAGCCGCAGTCCGAGACGGTCTGGCGCCAGGCCGACAAGTACTCCGTGCCGCGGATCTGCTTCGTCAACAAGATGGACCGCACCGGCGCCAACTTCTACCGCACCGTCGAGATGATCGTCAGCCGGCTCAATGCCGTCCCGCTCGTGCTGCAGCTCCCGTGGGGCACCGAGGGTGACTTCACCGGCGTCATCGACCTGGTGCAGATGAAGGGCCTGCTCTGGGCCAACGACGACAAGACCTCCAAGGGCGACAAGTACGACGTCGTCGAGATCCCCGCGGACCTCGCCGAGCAGGCCGCCGAGTGGCGGACCAAGCTCATCGAGACCCTGGCCGACCATGACGACACCGTCATGGAGACCTACCTCGAGGGCGAGGAGCCCAGCCTCGAGCTGGTCAAGGCCGGCATCCGCCGGGCGATCCTCGCCTCGACCACCGAGAAGACGATCACCGCGGTGCTCTGTGGCTCGGCATTCAAGAACAAGGGCGTCCAGCCCATGCTCGACGCCGTCGTGGACTACCTCCCGTCGCCGCTGGACGTCGGCGCGGTCACCGGGCACTCGGTCAAGGACGAGACCGTCGAGGAGTTGCGGGCACCGGAGTTCGACGCGCCCTTCTCGGCGCTCGCCTTCAAGATCCAGACCGACCCGCACGTCGGCAAGCTGACCTACATCCGGGTCTACTCCGGAACACTCACGAGCGGCCAGGCGATCATCAACGCCACCAAGGACCGTAAGGAGAAAATCGGCCGGCTCATGCAGATGCACGCCAACCACCGCGAAGACATCAGCGAGGTGAAGGCCGGCGACATCTGCGCCGTCATCGGGCTCAAGCAGACGACCACCGGCGACACGCTCTGCGACGCCGACGCCCCGGTCGTGCTTGAGTCGATGACCTTCCCGGACCCGGTCATCTCGGTCGCGATCGAGCCCAAGACCAAATCCGACCAGGAGAAGCTGGGCACCGCCATCCAGCGGCTCGCCGAGGAGGACCCGACCTTCAAGGTCGAGTCCGACGAGGAGACCGGCCAGACGATCATCTCCGGCATGGGCGAGTTGCACCTCGACATCCTGGTCGACCGGATGCGCCGCGAGTTCAACGTCGAGGCCAACGTCGGCAAGCCGCAGGTCGCCTACCGCGAGAAGCTGCGCGGCAAGGTCGAGAAGCACTCGCTGAAGTACGCCAAGCAGTCCGGTGGTCGCGGGCAGTACGCCCACGTCGTCATCACCGTCGAGCCCAACACCGAGCCCGGCGGCGGCTACCTGTTCCAGAACTCCGTCAGCGGCGGGCGCATCCCGAAGGAGTACATCCCCTCGGTCGACGCCGGCATCCAGGAGGCGCTGCAGTTCGGCGTTCTCGCCGGCTACCCCCTCGTCGACGTCAAGGTGACCCTGCTGGACGGGACCTACCACGACGTCGACTCCTCCGAGATGGCGTTCAAGATCTGCGGCTCGATGGCCATCAAGGAGGCCGCCCGCAAGGCGGACCCCGCCCTGATGGAGCCGATGATGAGCGTCGAGGTCGTCACGCCCGAGGAGAACATGGGCGACGTCATCGGTGACCTGAACTCCCGCCGCGGGATGATCCAGGCGATGGAGGAGCGCGGCGGCGCCCGCGTGGTCAAGGCCGTGGTCCCGCTGTCGGAGATGTTCGGCTATGTCGGCGACCTGCGCAGCCGCACCCAGGGCCGCGCCAGCTACTCCATGCAGTTCGACTCCTACGCCGAGGTCCCCGGCAATGTGGCGAAGGAGATTATCGCGAAGGTGCGGGGCGAGTAGCTCCCCGTACACACCCGGCACCGTTCTCGACGCCTCCGGCACCACGCCGGACGGCGACCACCCCGCACTGAAGGAGACAGGCCAGATGGCCAAGGCCAAGTTCGAGCGCACCAAGCCGCACGTCAACATCGGCACCATCGGTCACATCGACCATGGCAAGACGACACTGACCGCTGCCATCACCAAGGTGCTGCACGACGAGTTCCCGACCCTCAACGAGGCGTCGGCCTTCGACCAGATCGACAAGGCGCCCGAGGAGAAGGCTCGTGGTATCACGATCTCCATCGCGCACGTCGAATACCAGACGCAGAACCGGCACTACGCGCACGTCGACTGCCCCGGGCACGCCGACTACATCAAGAACATGATCACCGGTGCGGCCCAGATGGACGGCGCGATCCTGGTCGTGGCGGCCACCGACGGCCCGATGCCGCAGACCAAGGAGCACGTGCTGCTGGCGCGCCAGGTCGGGGTGCCCTACATCGTCGTCGCGCTCAACAAAGCCGACATGGTCGACGACGAGGAGATCCTGGAGCTCGTCGAGCTCGAGGTCCGCGAGCTGCTCAGCGAGTACGAGTTCCCGGGCGACGACCTTCCGGTCGTACGCGTGTCCGCCCTGAAGGCCCTCGAGGGCGACAAGGAGTGGAGCGCCAAGCTGCTCGAGCTGATGGCCGCCGTCGACGAGTCGATCCCGGAGCCCGTCCGCGACACCGAGAAGCCCTTCCTGATGCCGATCGAGGACGTCTTCACGATCACCGGCCGTGGCACCGTCGTGACCGGCCGGATCGAGCGCGGGATCGTCAACGTCAACGAGACGGTCGAGATCGTCGGCATCAAGGAGAACGTCCAGACGACCACGGTCACCGGCGTCGAGATGTTCCGCAAGCTGCTCGACTCGGGCATGGCGGGCGACAACGTCGGGCTGCTCATCCGCGGGATCAAGCGCGAAGAGGTCGAGCGCGGCCAGGTCGTCTGCAAGCCCAAGTCGATCACGCCGCACACTGAGTTCGAAGCCAACGTCTACATCCTGTCCAAGGACGAGGGTGGCCGGCACACGCCGTTCTTCAACAACTACCGCCCGCAGTTCTACTTCCGCACCACCGACGTCACCGGCGTCGTCGACCTGCCCGAGGGCACCGAGATGGTCATGCCCGGCGACAACACCGAGATGAAGGTGACCCTCATCCAGCCGATCGCCATGGAGGAGGGCCTGCGCTTCGCCATCCGCGAGGGCGGCCGGACCGTCGGCGCCGGTCGCGTCACCAAGATCCTCAAGTAATACCGCTGGTACGGCGGCCGGGTGACCTGGCCGCCGTACCGCGATCGCACTCCTCCACGTTCGTCAGCGGCACCAGCAGACAGGAACACAGCCACCATGGCGGGACAGAAGATCCGCATCAGGCTCAAGGCCTACGACCACGAAGTCATCGACAGCTCGGCGCGCAAGATCGTCGAGACGGTGACGCGGACTGGTGCGCAGGTTGCGGGTCCGGTGCCGCTGCCGACCGAGAAAAACGTCTACTGCGTCATCCGCTCGCCGCACAAGTACAAAGACAGCCGCGAGCACTTCGAGATGCGCACGCACAAGCGCCTCATCGACATTCTCGACCCCACGCCGAAGACCGTCGACTCGCTCATGCGGCTCGACCTGCCGGCGGGCGTCGACATCGAGATCAAGCTCTAGGGGCCAGCTGACATGCCGACCAACCGCACCATCCAGGCCGTCCTGGGGGAGAAGCTGGGCATGACCCAGGTCTTCGACGCGAACAACCGGATCGTCCCGGTCACCGTCGTGAAGGCCGGGCCGTGCGTGGTCACCCAGATCCGGACGCCCGACAAGGACGGCTACTCCGCCGTCCAGATCGCGTACGGCGCGATCGACCCGCGCAAGGTGAGCAAGCCCGAAGCGGGGCACTTCGCCAAGGCCGGCGTCCCGCCGCGCCGCTACCTCGTCGAGATCCGCACCGGCGACGCCTCCTCCTATACGGTCGGCCAGGAGATCACGGCCGACCTGTTCGGGGAGCTCGGCGACAAACCGCTCAAGATCGACGTCGTCGGCACCAGCAAGGGCAAGGGCTACGCCGGTGTCATGAAGCGGCACAACTTCAAGGGTCTCGGCGCCGGCCACGGCGTCCACCGGGCGCACCGCAAGCCCGGTTCGATCGGCGCCTGCGCCACCCCGGGCCGGGTCTTCAAGGGCACCCGTATGGCCGGCCGGATGGGCCACGTCCGCACCACCACCATGAACCTCACCCTGCACGCGGTCGACCTGGAGAAGGGGATCATGCTCATCAAGGGCGCCGTCCCCGGCCCCACCGGTGGTCTCGTGCTCGTCCGCACCGCCGTGAAGAACGGCCTCGCGAAGGGCGGTGTCGCCAAATGAGCACGACCACCGAGGCGGCATCGACCACCAAGTTGTCGATCGATGTCCGCAACCCCACCGGTAACACCGGTCGCACCGTCGACCTGCCGGCCGAGGTGTTCGACGTCCAGGTCAACATCCCGCTGATCCACCAGGTCGTCGTGGCCCAGCTCGCGGCGGCCCGGCAGGGGACGCACTCCACCAAGACCCGCGGCGAGGTGCGCGGCGGTGGCCGCAAGCCCTATCGCCAGAAGGGCACCGGTCGCGCCCGGCAGGGATCGACCCGGGCCCCGCAGTTCGTCGGCGGTGGCGTCGTACACGGCCCCAAGCCGCGCGACTACTCCCAGCGCACCCCGAAGAAGATGAAGGCGGCCGCCCTGCGCGGCGCTCTGTCCGATCGGGCCCGGCACGAGCGGATCCACGTCGTCGAGTCGTTCTCGGCCAACGAGGCGCCTTCCACGAAGTCCGCCCTGGGGCTGCTCAGCGCGATCAGCACCCGCCGGCACGTGCTGGTGGTCGCCGAGCGCACCGACCTGCTGACCTGGAAGTCGCTGCGCAACCACGAGAGCGTGCACCTGCTGGCCCCCGGCCAGCTCAACACCTACGACGTCCTGGTGAGCGACGACCTGGTCTTCACCGAGGGCGCCCTGCAGTCCTTCCTGGCCGGGCCGCCCCGTGGCAAGTCCACCAAGGCGGTCGGTCAGGCAACCGACCTGACTCCGCACGAGATCGACAGCGACGTGCCGTCGGTTGCCCCCGCGACCACTGAGGAGGCCGCGCTGTGAGCGACCTGACCGACCCTCGCGACATCCTGCTCGCACCGGTCATCTCGGAGAAGAGCTACGGCCTGCTGGAGGAGAACAAGTACACCTTCCTGGTGTCGCCGCAGGCCAACAAGACCCAGATCAAGATTGCCGTCGAGAAGGTCTTCGACGTCAAGGTCAGCGACGTCAACACGCTGAACCGGCAGGGCAAGCGCAAGCGCACCAAGGGTGGCTTCGGTCAGCGCGCCAGCAGCAAGCGCGCCATCGTCACCCTGCGCGAAGGCCGCATCGAGATCTTCGGGGGCCCGGTCGCCTAGGCGACCGGACCCGAGGCTGGAGAAGAGACACCATGGGCATCCGTAAGTACAAGCCGACGACACCGGGCCGACGAGGTTCCTCGGTCGCCGACTTCGCCGAGATCACCCGCGACACGCCGGAGAAGTCGCTGGTGCGTCCGCTGCACAGCAAGGGCGGCCGAAACGCGCACGGGCGCATCACCACCCGGCACCAGGGCGGCGGTCACAAGCGCGCCTACCGGTTGATCGACTTCCGTCGGCACGACAAGGACGGCGTGCCGGCCAAGGTCGCGCACATCGAGTACGACCCCAACCGCACCGCGCGGATCGCACTGCTGCACTACGCCGACGGGGAGAAGCGCTACATCGTGGCGCCCCGCGGGCTCCAGCAGGGTGACGTCGTCGAAGCCGGCCCCACCGCCGACATCAAGGTCGGCAACGCGCTGCCACTGCGCAACATCCCGACCGGTACCACCGTGCACAACATCGAGCTGCGGCCCGGTGGCGGCGCGAAGATCGCCCGGTCCGCCGGCACGAGCGTCCAGCTCGTCGCCAAGGACGGGCCGTACGCCCAACTGCGGATGCCGTCGGGGGAGATCCGCAACGTCGATCTGCGCTGCCGTGCGACGGTCGGCGAGGTCGGCAACGCCGAGCAGTCCAACATCAACTGGGGCAAGGCCGGCCGTATGCGCTGGAAGGGCGTCCGCCCGACCGTCCGCGGTGTCGCCATGAACCCTGTCGACCACCCTCACGGTGGTGGAGAGGGCAAGACCTCCGGTGGTCGTCACCCCGTGTCCCCATGGGGCAAGGCCGAGGGTCGTACCCGGGACCAGAACAAGGCCTCGAGCCGTCTCATCATCCGTCGCCGCAAGTCCGGCAAGAAGCGCTGATCGGAGCTACTGAGAAATGCCACGCAGCCTGAAGAAGGGTCCCTTCATCGATGGACACCTCGCC
>JAYSQK010000550.1:0-2456 GCA_043721555.1 Frankiales bacterium | reverse complement strand
CTTCAGGGCGATGAACGCGACGACCTCCTCGCCGAGCTTGTCGTCCGGCTTGCCGATGACGGCCGCCTCGGCGACGGCTGGGTGCGCGTAGAGCACCTCTTCGATCTCACGGGGATAGACGTTGTAACCGCCCCGGATCACCAGGTCCTTCTTACGGTCGACGATGAAGTAGAAACCGTCGTCGTCGGCGTAGGCCAGGTCGCCGGTGTGGAACCAGCCGCCGCGCATCGCCTCGGCGGTCGCCTCGGGATTGTTGTAGTAGCCCTTCATGATGTTGTGGCCGCGAATGACGATCTCGCCGACGTTGGTCTCACCGGGTGGCAGCGCCTTGTCGTCCTCGTCGACGACCCGCACCTCGACGCCCCAGATCGGCTTGCCGATCGACAGCACCTTGCGCTCCTCGGCACTGCGGTTGAAGGTTGTCGTGCTCGCGCTCTCCGACAGCCCGTAGCCCTCCAGCACGACGACGGGCGCGAACTTCTTCTCGAATGCGCGGATCACCTCGCCCGGGATCGCCGCGCCACCGCTCACGACGACCCGCATCGCCGACAGGTCGTGGTCGCCGAGGTCGGCCTGCAGCAAGGCCTGGATCATCGTCGGTACACCCGAGAAGATCGTGCACCGCTTCGACGACATCGCCTCGAGCACCGCAGCCAGCTCGAACCGCGGCACGAGCACGATCGTCCCGCCGTACCGCACCGTGGTGTTGAGCACGCTCGACAGGCCGAAGACGTGGAACAGCGGCAGCACCGCCAGGCCGACATCGTCGTCCCGGAAGGCGAACAACTCCCCGGCGGTGGTGCAGTTCATGAACAGCTGAAAGTGCGTGAGCTCGGCGCCCTTGGGCTTGCCGGTCGTGCCGCTGGTGTAGAGCAGCACCGCGGTGTCGCCCGGGTCCAGCGGCACGATGTCGCGGGTGTCGTCGGCGAAATACAACTCGTCGAAATGCTTGGTCCCGTCAGGGCGTACGTCGTTGCCGGGCAGGTTGACGACATAGATACCGATCCCGTCGACCTGCGCGGCGCCCTTGACCGCCTCGTCGGCGAACGACTCGAAGGTGATCAGCAGCTTCGCGTCGCTGTCGGTGAGGTGGTAGGCCACCTCGGGCGCCCGCAGCAGTGGATTGAGCGGCACCATCACCAGGCCGGCCTTCAGGATCGCGAAATAGCAGAACAGGAACTGCGGCAGGTTCGGCAACTGCACCGCCACCTTGTCCCCGCGCTCGAGGCCCAGGGCCAGCAGCGCGCTCGCCACCCGGCCGCTGACCTCGTCGACTTGTGCATAGCTGAAGGACATCTCGCCCAGCAGCGCGAGGGGCTTGTCCGGCGAGCTGTTGGCGGACTCCCGGAGCATGGTGGCGAGGTTGAAGCTCATGACGGCAACCTAGGTGACGTGGCCCACAGCTGTCGCCACTACCGTCCAGCCCGTGGACCTCGGAATGACCGGCAAGGTGTACGTCGTCACCGGCGGCTCGCGTGGCCTCGGCTACGCCGGCGCGGCGGCCCTGCTGGCCGAGGGCGCCCGGGTGGTGATCGCGTCCCGCGACCCCGACCGGGTGGCCACGGCCGCCGCATCGCTCGGCTGCGTCGGCCTGGCTCTCGACCTCGCCGACCCGACCTCGGCGGACCGGCTCGTCGAGGCCGCGGGCACGGCGTACGGGCGCCTCGATGGCGCGCTGCTCAGTGTCGGCGGACCACCCGCCGGGACGGCCCTGGGCCTGACCGACGAGCAGTGGCGCGGGGCGTTCGAAGGGATCTTCGTCGGGGTCGTGCGGGTCTGTCGGGCGGTCGTCGCGGCGCTGCCGGCCGAGGGCGGCTCGCTGGCCCTGGTGCTGTCGACCAGCGTGAAGATGCCGATCGGCGGGCTCGCCGCGAGCAACGGGCTGCGGCCGGGCCTGGCGATGCTCGCCAAGACGATGGCCGACGAGCTCGGCCCGCAGGGCGTGCGGGTCAACTGCCTGCTGCCGGGCCGGATCGCCACCGACCGGCTCGACGAGCTCTACGGCTCCGATCCGGCGGTCCGGCGGCGGATGGCCGAGAGCGTCCCGCTGCGCCGCGACGGCGAGCCGGCCGAATTCGGCCGGGCCGCGGCCTTCCTGCTGTCGCCGGCCGCGTCGTACATCACCGGGGCGATGCTGCCGGTCGACGGCGGCGTGCTCCGGTCGCTGTAGTGGCTCTACTGTCGGGCCCATGACGCGCGCGCCGCTCGGCTCCCGGACCGTCTCCCGCATCGGCTTCGGCGCGATGCAACTCCCCGGCCCGGGCGTGTTCGGTCCGCCGCGCGACCGTGCCGAGGCGATCGCGGTCCTGCGGCGCGCGGTCGAGCTAGGCGTGGACCACATCGACACCGCGCAGTACTACGGCCCGGCCGTCGCCAACGAGCTGATCCGCGCGGCGCTCTGGCCGTACGACGCGTCGCTGGTGCTGGTCAGCAAGGTCGGCGCCCGGCGCGATGAG
>JAYSQK010000549.1:0-4432 GCA_043721555.1 Frankiales bacterium | reverse complement strand
AGACCAGGACGGCCCCGACGACGACCCCCCTGCGCACACGGTCATCTCACCATGCGCGGGCCACACTAGGGTTCGGCGCATGAGCGGACCTGTCGCCGGAGCTGACCCAGCGGTCGTCGGGCCCTACCTCGCGACGGCGCTCGGCGACCCGGCCTGGCGAGATGCCCAGGTCGTGCTCATCGCCGGCGGCAAGAGCAACCTGACCTACCGCGTCGACTCCCCCGCCGGCTCGGTCGTGTTGCGCCGGCCGCCCCTCGGCCATGTCCTGCCGACGGCGCACGACATGAAGCGCGAGGCGACCGTCATGGCGGCGCTGCAGGGCACCGCCGTGCCCGTGCCGGTCATCCACCACGTGTGCCTCGATGCCGAGGTCCTCGGCCAGCCGTTCTACGTGATGGAGCTGGTCGAGGGGCACATCGTCACGACGACGTTCCCGGCCGGCTATGCCACCTCGGCGCAGGACAAGCGGGCCGTCTGCGAAGGCCTGCTCGACGTGCTGGCGGCGCTGCACGCCGTCGAGCCAGCGTCGGTAGGGCTCGAGGGGTTCGGCCGGCCCGAGGGCTATCTCGCCCGGCAGGTCGCCCGCTGGAGCAAGCAGTGGGACGCCACCCGCCTGGACGACCTCGGCGCGCTCGACACCCTCGCCACCGACCTGGCCGCCGCCGTACCCGTGACCCGCCGGTCGGGCATCGTGCACGGCGACTACCGGCTGGACAACACCCTGCTGCACCCAAGCGAAGTCGGCCGGATCAACGCCGTCCTCGACTGGGAGATGTCGACGCTCGGCGATCCGCTGGCCGACGTCGGCATGCTGCTCGTCTACTGGGCGCAGGCCGACGACGGGGGGCTGCGCCAGGGCGGCGCGGCCGTCCCGTCGGCGACCGCCCTGCCCGGCTTCCTGACCCGGGCCGAGGTGGCGACCGGCTACGCGACCCGCACCGGCGCCGACATCGCGACCTTGCCCTGGTATGAGGCCTTCGGCTTCTTCAAGCTCGCCGTCGTCTGCGCCGGCATCGTCGCGCGGGTACGCGGCGGGGCGATGGTCGGCGGCGGCTTCGAGGGCTACGAGGACCGGATCGGGCCGCTCGTCGAGCTCGGCCGGGCCACCCTGGCCGACCGCGCCCTGCTCTGAGCCCCCCCTTCCCGCGGGGGGAGGCAGGGGTGCGGCTACCTCTTGGGCCGGGCCCTGCTCTGCCGGCGTACCTGCAAGGCCCACAGCACGAGCGGCACCTGCAGCGGCAGCCGGGCGAGCGCCAGCCACCTGGGCACCCCGCCCGGGTCGATCGCCATCTGTACGTTCGCCGGGAAGACCGCCACGAACAGCACCGCCGTGGCGAGCGCGCCACGCTCACGGGTGCGCGGCCACCCGACGGCGCCGGCACACGCCAGCTCGACCAGCCCGCTCGCGTAGGTCCAGAAGCGCGGATGGGGCAGGAACGACGGGATGATCCCGTCATAGGTCTTGGGCGTGGCGAAGTGCAGCGCGCTCGCCCCGGCGAGCAGCACCGCGAGCAGGTACGGCGAGATGGTGCGCAGCCGGGTCACCGGCGCAGTGTCGCCTGCGGCAGGATGCGGCCATGGACATGGAGGTTCAGGCGGGGGTCTGGCAACACTGGAAGCACCCGCAGCGGCCGCGGCAGTACCTCGTGCTGGGCCTTGCTCACGACGCCAACGAGGACGACCGCGAGGTGGTCGTCTATGTCCCGCTGTACGTCGATCCGGCGCAGACCGGCCCGCGGCTCGCCGTACGCACGGTGGAGGATTTCCTGTCCTTTGTTGATCCCGCGACCGGTCATCGGGCCGTCGAGGGAGACCCGGGCGCGGTCCGGCGGTTCACCTACCTCGGCCAGCGTTAGCGCCGTGCATCCCGAGTACGCGCTCTACGCCGCCGGCATCACCGCGTCAGTCATCGCGATCGGGCTGGTCGTGCAGACCCTGCTCGGGTTGCGCGCCCTCGGGGTGAGCCGAGGTGTGCTGCAGCAGAAGACGGCGGCGGATGCGTCGGACGCGCAGTGGAAGCGGATCGAATGGGCCGTCAACCTCACGCTGGCGGTCGATCCCTACGCGCAGGAGCTGGGGGTGGCGGCCCTGCGCCGGCTGCTGCAGCAGGGGGCCGTCCTCGACGACGCGGACGTGACCGTCATCATCAAAGCCCTGGAGAAGGCCAAGGCGACGGTCGAGGCGTCCCTCGACGACGAGCCGCGGTGGGCGCTGCAGGCCGGCGACGACGGGGACGGCGTCTGGGTCATGGTGGAGCGGGACGCGGACCAGCCGACGGGATCTGGACAGGGTTCGGACGATGCTTGACAATCGACGCATGGACACCACGAAGCGGGCGGAGAGCCTCAAGCGCACCGAGCAGCTCCGGCGGCTGCAGAGTGAGATCCAGGACGGTCTGCGCGAGGCCCATGCGGTGCAGGAGAAGCTGACCAAGCAGCCCCGGCGGCTCGCCTCCTAAACACCCTGGGCAGCTCCGAGGCCGGGGACGATGTCGCCCAGGGCGAAGGTGAGCGGCTGCTCGAGTTGCTCGTAGGTGCAGGACTCGGGGGTGCGGTCGTCGCGCCAGCGGACGAAGTGCGCCAGGTGCCTGAACCGGGTGCCCTCCATGTGCTCGTACTTGACCTCGAGCACCCGCTCGGGGCGCAGCGGCACGAACGACAGGTCCTTGGTGGCGTTCCAGCGGCTGACGTTGCCGGGCAGCCGCTGGCCCTGATGCGCCTCGGCGCTCGCCCACTCCTGCCACGGGTGGTTGTCACCCTCGCCCAGCTGCAGCGACTCGAGTTCGGCGACGAGCTCGGCGCGGCGCGTCGCGGTGAAGGCGCCCACCACGCCGACGTGCTGCAGCTTGCGTTCGTCGTTGTAGAGGCCAAGCAGCAGGGATCCGACGAGGGGGTTCGCCGCGGTCGACGTCTTGTGCCAGCGGAAGCCGGCGAGCACGCAGTCGGCGGTGCGGACGTGCTTGATCTTGAACATGACGCGCTTGTCGGGCTGGTAGCTGCCGTCCAGCGGTTTGGCGATCACGCCGTCGAGGTGCGCTCCCTCGAACTCGACGAACCAGCGCTCGGCAACCTCGACATCGGTGGTGGTCGGGGTGAGGTGGATCGGCGCCTTCGCCCCCGCCAACGCGCCCTCGAGTGCGGCCCGCCGTTCCACGAAGGGGCGCCCGGTGAAGTCGTCGTCGCCGAGCGCGAGCAGGTCGAACGCGATGAACGAAGCGGGTGTCTTCTCCGAAAGCATTGTCACGCGCGACACGGCCGGATGGATGCGCTGCTGCAGCGCCTCGAAGTCCAACCCCTGGTCGGTGGCGATCACGATTTCACCGTCTAGGACGCACCGATCAGGCAGCTCGGCCCTGACCGCCTCGACCAGCTCGGGAAAGTACCGCGTCATCGGTTTTTCGTTGCGGCTGCCGAACTCGACCTCGTCACCGTCCCGGAAGCAGATGCACCTGAAGCCATCCCACTTGGGCTCATAGGAGGACCCGGGCGGGATCGACGAGACCGCTTTGGCCAGCATCGGGGCAACTGGCGGCATGACAGGGAGCTTCATCTGCTCATTGTCGCTTGCCCGCCGCTGGCTCGGTAGCGTCCCGGCCCGTGCCCGCCACCCTCGTCGCCGCCGGCGTCACCGTCGTCCGCGGCCCGGTGCTGGTGCTGTCGGAGGTGTCGCTGACGGTCAGCCCGCAGACCCGGCTCGGCGTCGTCGGCCCGAACGGCGCCGGCAAGTCCACCCTGCTGGCCACCCTGGCCGGTCTGCTCAGCCCGGACGGCGGGGCCGTGTCGCTGGCCCCGCCGACCGCGACGGTCGGGCTGCTGCCGCAGGAGCCGGACCGCCGGCCCGGCGAGACGCTCACGGCGTTCCTCGGACGGCGCACCGGGGTGAGCGCCGCGCAAGCCGCCCTCGACGCGGCGACCGACGCCCTGACCGAGGGCTCCCCCGGCGCCGACGACGCCTACAGCCTGGCCCTGGAGCGCTGGCTCGACCTGGGTGGCGCCGACCTCGACGTACGCGCCGAACAGGTCTGCGGTGACCTCGGCCTGACGGTCGACCTGGGCGCCGAGACCGCGACGCTGTCCGGCGGTGAGGCGGCCCGGGCATCGCTCGCCTCGGTGCTGCTGTCGCGCTACGACGTCTTCCTGCTCGACGAGCCGACCAACGACCTCGACTTCGCCGGCCTCGAGCAGCTCGAGCGGTTCTGCGGCTCGTTGCAAGCCGGGCTCGTGGTCGTCTCGCACGACCGGGAATTTCTTGCCCGCACCGTCACCGCCGTGCTCGACATCGACGAGCCGACGCGCACCGCCCGGCTGTTCAATGGCGGCTACGCGGCCTATCTCGAAGCGCGCGAGCTGGCCAGGCGGCAGGCTCGCAATGCCTTCGAGGAGTACGACGACAAGCGGGCGGGCCTCGTCACCCAGGCGCAGCGCCAACGCGA
>JAYSQK010000548.1:0-2178 GCA_043721555.1 Frankiales bacterium | reverse complement strand
GCCCGACGCGGCGCCGGGCTGGGGCTGTCGATCGTTCGGGCCGTCGCGGCCGCGCACGGCGGGACCGCGACCGCCAGCGCCCGACCGGATGGTGGTCTCGTGGTCACAGTGGAACTCCCCGCGGCCTGCTGACTGGTCACGCCGGGTCATCTTCCGGCGAAGCGCCCACACCCGCCCGCCCGCTGCGCCAAGGTGCTCTCACCCAGACCGATGGGTGGCCGTGGTCCGAGGGGGGTCGCGGTCACCCATCGCACGTCCCGGCCGGGGACCCGCGCTCGCAATGAGGGGGGAGCGCGGTGGCCCGGCGCCGGCCGCGGGAGGCTGCCCGACGACGTTGCGGGCGGCCTCCCGGGGTCAGCGACCACCGACCGGGCGCACCAGCCGGAGGTACGGCGGGACACCGGTGCCGTCATCGACGAACCCGAGCCCGGCCAGCAGCCGCAGGCTCGCCTCGTTGCCGACGAGCACCTCGGCGGTGGTGCGCCGGACCCCCGGCTGCTGCTCCACCCAGCTGAGCAGCAGCGCGACCGCCTCCCGACCGAGCCCCCGGCGGCGGGACGGCGCGGCCAGGCCGTAGCCGAGCTCGCAGTCACCGGCGGCGTCGGGCGGCCCGAACCAGCCGGCGTCGCCGATCACCACCCCGGCCAGGACCACCAGCCAGCACCCCGGGTCGCCACCGTGCTCGGCGAGCGGTCGCAGGGCGTCGGCCGAGTCGGCGTGTGGCCAGCCCTGACCGGCGACGAGCGGGGCAAGGGCGCCGCGGAGATCGGCGCCGCCAACGACGGCGTTGGCCACCGCACGGCTCGCTGGGACGAGCACCACGCGGGGACCGGTCAGGACCGGCAGCGTCATGCCTCGGGAAGGGCGGGCGGCTCGGGCAGGGCGGCGGCCACTGCCGCCGCGCAGAGGCCGACCTGCCAGGCGCGGGCACCGGCTCCGGACAGGGCACTTGCGACCGCCTCGTCGGTGACCGGGCCGGGCGGGGTCCACGCGACCCGGCGTACCGCCTCGGGGGGCAGCAGATTCGCGGCGGGCATGTCGTGGGTCACGGCGAGCACCGTGACCGCGGCGCGGACGCGGGCGAGGCGGCGGGCGGCGACCGGGTCGCGCTCGTTCCAGCGGTTGGCAGGCGGCGGGCCGTCGCCGGTCGGGACCGGTTGCGGCAGCTGCGCCTCGGGCAGGTCGACGGCCGAGCGCAGGCCGGCATACCAGGTGTCCACGTGTCGCCTGGTCGCGCGCCCACCGAAGACGGGCAGGGCCAACAGCTCCGCGGGAGTGGCCGGTGACGCGCTCACCGCCGAGATGATCGCGGCGTCGGGCAGGATCCGGCCGGGTGCGATGTCGCGCCGGCGGGCCATGCCGTCGCGCAGCTCCCACAGGGCCCGGACGCCGGCCAGCTGACGCCGGGTGCGCAGCCGGTGGATGCCGCTCGTCCGGCGCCAGGGATCGACCCGCGGCCCGTTCGGCGGCGCCAGCCGGACCGCCTCGAACTCTTCGCGCGCCCAGGCCAGCTTGCCCTGGCGGGTCAGCTCGTCCTCGAGCTCGTCGCGCAGCTCGAGCAGTACCTCGACGTCGAGGGCGGCGTAGACGAGCCAGGCGGCCGGCAGCGGGCGGGTCGACCAGTCGGCGGCCGAGTGCCCCTTCTCCAGGCGCAAGCCGAGCACGGACTCGACCATCGCCCCCAGCCCGACCCGCTCGAACCCGGCCAGGCGACCGGCCAGCTCGGTATCGAAGACGGCGGTTGGCACGAGGCCGACCTCGGCGAGGCAGGACAGGTCCTGGCTGGCGGCGTGCAGCACCCACTCGTCGCCCTGCAGCACCTTGCTCAGCAGGGACAGGTCCGGGCAGGCGATCGGGTCGATGAGCGCGCTGCCGGCGCCCTTGCGGCGCAGCTGCACGAGGTAGGCGCGCTGGCTGTAGCGATACCCCGAGGCCCGCTCGGCGTCGACGGCGACCGGTCCGGTGCCCGCGGCGAAGCGAGCGACGACCTCGGCCAGCGCGGTCGCGGACGCAACGACGGGCGGCACGCCGTCGCGCGGGGTGAGTAACGCCGTCACTGCAGGCTGCTCGCCGGACACCTCTCCAAGAGGACCCGGCAGGGTCGACGTCACGACATGAGCGTACGGCGGGGGAGCTGGCCGCACCCGCCGCCGCGCCCTCCCCACCCCCCTTCCATGA
>JAYSQK010000547.1:0-1833 GCA_043721555.1 Frankiales bacterium | reverse complement strand
GATGCTGTTGTAGAAGCTGGCGAACGGGCCCTTGGGGGCGTGCGCGAGGAAGCCGCTGGTGGGACTGCCACCGTTGATCCAGGCAGCCTTGCTCAGGGTCTCGTGACCGAGGCCGAACAGCTTGTCGAGGAATGCCCACACGAAGATCCAGCCGATGGCCAGCCGCGTCACCGCGAGGGTGAACCGGTAGGCCCGATGGCGGGGGGTCTCTTCTTCGACGATTTGGGCGAGGAAGGCGTCGTCAGTGCGCAGCACCGGGGCGCCCGTCGTGCCGAGAGTGGTTCCGGGGCTGGTCATGATGTCCTCCGTAGATCGATGCTGACCACTTCATCGTCTCGGCGGAATGCCACGCGCTCCAGGGACCAATGGCCCGACCGAGGCCGCCGCAAGACCTGACTTCTCGACGGACGGTCATAGGCTCGCCGTGTCGCCGAGCGCTGGAGGAACTGCGGTGCTGCCGGTCATCTCGTCCACCCTCGCATCGGGGCGTTGAGTGGAGCACCCGCGTGGCAGCTCCGGGGTCGGCCGGCTGGTGCGGTTGGGCTTCGCCGAGCCCGCTGCCGCGGTCGTCGAGCTGGAGCAGCTGGGGCTGTGGTCGGACGGTGCGCCGGCCGATGGGCCGTCCGCCGCCGTGGTCGCGGCCCTGGCTGAGGCGCCGGACCCGGACCTGGCGACGCGCGCGTTGGCTCGGCTGTTCGTGGCCACCCACGACCCGGCGGAGCTCCTCGAACAGCTGCGAGGGCATGACGGTCTGCGCCGACGTCTGTTGGCTGTCCTCGGCACCAGCGTCGCCTTCGGCGAGCACCTGGCCATGCATCCCGACGACTGGCGGGCGCTCGCCGACGACGCCCTGACGATCTCCCGGCCGAGCCTGCTCGGCATGCAGCAGCAACTGCTCGACGCCGTGGGGGCACCGCCCTTCAGCGTGCCACCGGCGGGCACGACCGGCGCCCGGGCGAGCGGCGACGGGCCGGCGGTGCTGCGGTCGCTGCGCGCGGCGTACCGGCGGTGCCTGCTCGTCCTCGCGGCCCGGGATCTGTCCGGCGTCGCCGCGGTCGAGGATGTCGCCGGGGAGCTCGCCGACCTCGCGGCGGCGACGCTGTCGGCTGGGCTCGCCGTCGCGCTGGTTGGTCTACCGGTCGGCGCCGAGCCGTGCCGGCTGGCCGTCATCGGGATGGGCAAGTGCGGTGGCCGGGAGCTCAACTACGTCAGCGACGTCGATGTCGTGTTCGTCGCCGAAGCTGTCGACGGCGGTGACGAGGCGAGGGCGCTGCAGACCGCGACCACCTTGGCGAGCGCGATGATGCGCGTGTGCGGCGAGGTCGCCTGGCCCGTCGACGCGGCGCTGCGCCCCGAGGGCAGGAGCGGCCCACTCGTCCGCACGCTCGCCAGCCACGAGGCCTACTACGGCCGCTGGGCCAAGACCTGGGAGTTCCAGGCGCTGCTCAAGGCGCGGCCCGTGGCCGGAGACATCCACCTCGGTAGGCAGTACGTCGAGACGGTGGCACCCCTTGTCTGGCAGGCGGGCCACCGGCCCGGCTTCGTCGAGGACGTGCAGGCGATGCGGCGGCGGGTCGAGGCCACCCTTCGCGGCGACACCGCGGGGCGCGAGGTCAAGCTCGGCCCCGGCGGGCTGCGGGATGTCGAGTTCGCCGTACAGCTGCTGCAACTCGTCCACGGCCGAGCCGACGCGACGCTGCGCAGCGGGACGACCCTGGTGGCGCTGGACCAGCTCGCGGCAGGTGGCTACGTCGGCCGGGAGGACGCCCGACATCTCACCGAGGCCTACCGGTGGCTGCGGACGGTCGAGCACCGGCTGCAGCTCCACCGGCT
>JAYSQK010000546.1:0-2164 GCA_043721555.1 Frankiales bacterium | reverse complement strand
AGCGGCTCTACGCCAGCCGCCTCACGCTGCCGGTCAACCTGGCCGGGCTGCCAGCCGTCAGCCTGCCGGTGCCGCGGCCGGGCGCGCTTCCGGCGTCGCTGCAGCTCGTCGGCCCGGCCGGCTCGGAGGAGCTCCTGCTGGGGCTCGCTGCCGCGATCGAGGCCGGCCTGCGCTGACCCCGCCCTCCCCCGCCGATCATGGAGTTTGTGCTGTCGTCGCACGCTCAGCCAAGCCGCAACAACTCCATGATCGGCGGGAAGGTGGACCGTTAGGGTGACCGGCGTGAGCTTCCCGGTCGAACCCGCCTTCCTGTCCTTGCCGCTTCGCGCGAGCGCCGACGCGGCGCTGCAGGCGGCCCGCGACGCCGGCGCCACGCACGCCGACCTGCGGGTCGAGCGGCTGCGGGGCCAGACCATCTCGGTCCGCGACGCCCGCCTGGAGAGCCTCGGCGAAGACGTCACCGTGGGCCTCGCGGTCCGCGTCGTGCACGACGGCACCTGGGGGTTTGCCAGCGGCCCCGACGTCACCGTCGAGGAGGCCGTGCGGCTGGCCAGGCAGGCGGTCGAGGTTGCCCGCACCTCCCGGCCGCTCAACGCCGAGCCGGTGGAGCTCGCCGAGGAGCCGGTGCACGCCGATGCCACCTGGGTCTCGGCGTACGACATCGACCCGTTCACGGTGGATCCGGCCGAGAAGGTCGAGCTGCTGGCCGCCTGGAGCCGGCGGCTGCTGGCAGCCGACGAGGTCGACCATGTCGATGCGCACGTGCAGCAGGTGCTGGAGAACAAGTTCTACGCGGACTCGGCGGGCACCACGACGACCCAGCAGCGGGTCCGGCTGCAGCCGGAGGTGACCGCCACCCGGGTCGACCCCGGCGGTGGTTTCGAGACGATGCGCACCACCGCGCCGCCGGTCGGCCGCGGCTGGGAGTACCTCACGGGCGGTTGGGACTGGGACGGTGAGCTCGCCCGTTTCCCCGAGCAGCTGGTCGAGAAGGCCAAGGCCAGCAGCGTCGAGCCCGGCCGCTACGACCTCGTCATCGACCCGAGCAACCTGTGGCTCACCATCCACGAGTCGATCGGGCACGCCACCGAGCTCGACCGGGCCCTGGGCTACGAGGCCGCGTACGCCGGGACATCGTTCGCCACCCTGGACCAGCTGGGCTCGCTGCGCTACGGCTCCGACGTCATGCACGTCACCGGCGACCGGACCACGCCGCACGGCCTGTCGACCGTCGGCTACGACGACGAGGGTGTGCAGGCGCAGGCCTGGGACCTCGTGCGCGGCGGCACCCTCGTCGGCTACCAGCTCGACCGCCGGATGGCCCGGCAGAACGCCGCGGCGCTCGGGGTTTCGCGCAGCAACGGCTGCGCCTACGCCGACTCGCCGCGGCACGTGCCGGTCCAGCGGATGGCCAACGTGTCGCTGCAGCCAGCCGCCGGCGGACCGTCCACCGAGCAGCTCATCTCGGGTGTCGAGCGCGGTATCTACGTCGTCGGTGACAAGAGCTGGTCGATCGACATGCAGCGCTACAACTTCCAGTTCACCGGGCAGCGGTTCTATGAGATCCGCGGCGGGCGGCTCGTCGGGCAGTTGCGCGACGTCGCCTACCAGGCCACGACCACCGAGTTCTGGGGCGCGATGGAGGCGGTCGGTGGGCCGCAGACCTACGTCCTGGGGGGCGCCTTCAACTGCGGGAAGGCTCAGCCCGGACAGACCGCCGCCGTCTCGCACGGCTGCCCGTCGGCGCTGTTCCGTGGCATCAGCATCCTCAACACCGCCCGGGAGGCAGGCCGATGAGCGCCGAGGTCGTCGAGCGCGCGCTCGCCCTGTCCAAGGCCGACGGCTGCATCGTCATCGCCAGCGAGAGCAGCAGCGTCAACCTGCGCTGGGCCAACAACACGCTGACCACCAACGGGGCCGGCCGCCACCGGACGGTCGCGGTCATCAGCATCGTCGGCGAGGCGGTCGGGGTGCGCAGCGCCTCGGTCGTCGACGACCTGGCAGCCCTGGTCCGGGCCAGTGAGCAGGCCGCCCGTGACGCCGGACCCGCCGAGGACGCCGGCCCGTTGGTCACCGGCGACGCGGATGCCGACTTCCTCGAGCCGGCCGGGACCACGACGACCGCGGTCTTCCAGAGCTTCGCCAGGGATCTGGGCGCGAGCTT
>JAYSQK010000545.1:0-3182 GCA_043721555.1 Frankiales bacterium | reverse complement strand
CTGGCTTCGGGTCGGCGACGCAGCGCCCCGAGCCCTGAGCACGGCGCGTCGAGCAGGACCCGGTCGACGGTGCCATCGGCGACCGGCGGGCGGCGGGCGTCGGCGGTCGCGACGAGCTCGACCCCGGACCGGCGTACCAGGGCGGACCGGTGCGGTTGCAGTTCGAGCGCCAGCACGCGCGCCCCACGGCCGGCCGCCACGGCTTGCAGCAGCGCCGCCTTGCCGCCGGGGCCGGCGCAGAGGTCGACCCAGGTGCGGTCCGGGCCGTCGAGCGGCGCGGCGGCCAGGGCCAGAGCGACCAGCTGACTGCCCTCGTCCTGCACGCCGGCGCGGCCGTCGCGGACCGCCGACAGGCCGCCGGGGTCGCCCTCGGCCAACCGGACGGCGTGCGACGACCACGGCCCCGGGGCGCCGCCGCTGGTCGCGGCGAGGGTGTCGCGGTCCATCCGGCGGGCCACCAGGTGGACCCCGGGGCGGGCGTCGTCGGCGAGCAGCGCCTCGCGGGCGTCGTCGAGATCGCCCCGCAGCGCGTCGGTGAACGCCTGCGCGATCCAGCGTGGGTGGCTCGTGGCGAGCGCGATCGCGGCCATCGGCTCGGTCGGCCGCAGCTCCGCGACCCAGGTGTCGAGGTCCTTGGCCGCGACCTTGCGCAGCACCGCGTTGGTGAACGACGCCGGCCCGGCGGACAGCACCCGGCGGGCCAGGTCGACGGTCGCACTGACCGCGGCGTGCGGCGGGATCCGGGTGCGCAGCAGCTGGTAGGCGCCGAGCCGCAGCACGTCGAGCACCGGCGGGTCGACCTTGGCGAGCGGCCGGTCGACGCAGGCCTGCAGCACGACGTCGAGCTGCCCCTGGGCCCGCAGCGTGCCATAGGCGAGCTCGGTCGCGAGGGCCGCGTCGCGTCCGGTCAGCCGGCGGTCACGGAGCAGCCCGGGCAGCACCAGGTTGGCGTAGGCCCCCTGCTCGCGGACCGCCACCAGGACGTCGTACGCCGTCCTGCGGGTCGGGTCGCTCTTGGGCGCGTGCAGTTGGGGGCGGGTCGGCTTGCGCGGCGGCGCGGTCATGTGAAGCGCTCCCCCGGCCCGATCCGCAGCCCACGCAGCCAGTCGGCCGCGGGCATCGGTCGCTTGCCTTCGGGGCGGACCTCGCCGAGCCGGACCGCGGTGGTGGCCGTGCCGACGAGATCGCCCTGCAGCGCCCCCGGCTCGAGGTGGTGCTCGGTCGGGCTCACCGGGCCGAGCTTGACCCGCCGATGCGCAAAGATCGTCCAGGCCCCGGGCGCTGGGGTGCACGCGCGGATCAGCCGGTCGACCCGCAGGGCTGGCGCCGTCCAGTCGATCCTGGCGTCGTCGACGGTGAGCTTGGGCGCGAGGCTCACCCCTTCGGCGGGCTGCGGGACGGCCGACACCGAGCCGTCCTCGAGCGCGTCGATGGTCGCGACGAGCAGGCCCGCGCCCGCGACCGCGAGCCGGGCCAGCAGGTCACCGCTCGTGTCGGTGGGCCGGATGTCCTCGGTGACGACGCCGAGCACCGGGCCGGTGTCGAGCCCGCGCTCGAGCCGGAAGGTGGAGGCGCCGGTCACCTCGTCGCCCGCCAACACGGCGTGCTGGACGGGCGCCGCGCCGCGCCAGGCCGGCAGCAGCGAGAAGTGCAGATTGACCCAGCCGAGCGCCGGGATGTCGAGGGCGGCTTGGGGCACGAGCGCGCCGTAGGCGACCACCGGACAGCAGTCGGGGGCGAGCGCGGTCAGGGTCTCGAGGAACGCCGGGTCGCGCGGATGCTCGGGGGTGAGGACGGCCAGGCCGTGGGCCAGGGCCGCCTCGTGGACGGCGCTCGGCCGAAGGGTCCGCCCGCGACCAGCAGGGGCGCTCGGCCGGGTGACGACGGCGACGACCTCATGCCGGCTCGCGACCAGCGCGGACAGGCTCGCGACCGCCGGCTCGGGGGTGCCCGCGAAGACGAGCCTCAGCGGGACTGGCCGAACAACGGGTGCGGGCTCGTCTTGACGACCGGCGGCGGCACATTGGCCCACTCGGCCAGCCGGATCGCCTCGAGTGCCGCCTTCTTGGTCTCGGGGTCCAACCGGTCGACGAACAAGATGCCGTCCAGATGGTCGACCTCGTGCTGGATCGCCCGGCTGAGCATCATCGTGCCGTCGATCGTCAGCGGATCGCCGTACTCGTTCTGGCCGTGCGCGACGACATTGGTCCGGCGCAGGCAGTCGAAGGTGAGGCCGGGGATCGACAGGCAGCCCTCGCCGCCGTCCATCTGCTCGTCGTCGGGGAAGTGCAGCACCGGGTTGACCAGGTGGCCGACGACCTCGTCGACGTCATAGACGAACACCCGCAGGCCGACGCCGATCTGCGGCGCGGCCAGGCCGGCTCCCGGCGCGTCGATCATCGTCTCGGTGAGGTCCTTGACGAGCACCCGCAACTCCTTGTCGAACGTCGTCACGACGTCGGCCGGCGTGCGCAGGACGGGGTCGCCGATCAGGCGGATGGGACGGGTGGCCACAGCGTCAGTCTAGGTGAGCGCGGCATCCCAGTGATCACGGAAGGTTGGGCACCGTTCTGGAGATCACCGCGGTGCCCGAGCTTCCGTGGATCACCCGGCGGTCGCGGGACAGGGGGCGGGATCTGCGGGACTCGGCGGCCACCACTTCCCCCGTGGCCGTGGCCCTTTCTGTCATGGAATGCCGGCTTTCAACGTGTCGTACGACGGGGGAAGTGGCGCCGAGGTCCCTGCCGGGCGCTGCAGCACCACGCAGTCGCACAGTGGATCACCCGGGTGGGGGCGGGTCAGCCGAGCAGCCGGGGGTCCAGCTCGACCCGAACCGGCTCGGCCTTGCGGGCGCTGCGCACCCCGATGGCCGCCTTCAGCGCGGTCGCCAGGTGCAGCCCCTGCGCCCGGGGCACCCGGACCAGCGCCCGCTCGTCCTCTCCGGCCGGGACCGGGCCGAGGACCTCGCCGAGCTCGAGCGTCGCCAGCAACTCCGCGACCGCGGCCGCAGGTCCCGTCACGCTGGCCATCCGGGTAGCCGGCGGAAAGCCGAGCTCGGTGCGGTCGGCGAGCTCCCGGCTGGCTGCTCCCGCCGGATCCCACCGGGTCAGGGCCTGGACGCCGGCCACCCCCCGGTCGGCGACGACCACCACCCGGCCACCCTGCCCGGCCGGCCTCGCCAG
>JAYSQK010000544.1:0-6453 GCA_043721555.1 Frankiales bacterium | reverse complement strand
GTCCAGGCCGTCGACGTCGTCCGGCCGCTCGCGGCCCGGCTGCTCGGCATCTCCGAGTTGCGCCTCGTCCTGGCTGGCCGGGGCACCGGCAAGGCCCGGCTGTCCTTCCTGCCGCAGCGCCGGGCGGTGCAGGTCCGGGCCCAGCTGCTGGCGCTCACCACCGGGCTCGCCGGCGGTGCGATGGGTCACCAGGTTGACGCGACCGCGGGGATGGCCGGTCCAGCGCCCGCCCCGGACCTGGGCGAGCGGCCGATCGCCTCGGTACCCGCCGGGCGGCTCATCGCCAGCGCCCTGCTCGGCGCGCCGGCTGTCGTCGTCACCCTGCTTGTGCCGGTGCTCGTGGTGCTCGCCCTCGTCGCGCCCGCCGCCCTCGGGCCGGTGCTCGGCACGGTCGCCACGGTGCTGTTCGGCTCGGGCGCCGCGGTCCTGCGGCGAATCAACGTCGAGCTCGGGTTCACCGTCGCGGAGGCCCCGGACGGGCTGCGGTTGCGTTCGGGGCTGCTGCAGACCCGATCCGAGACGATCCCCGCGGGCCGGGTGCAGGCCGTCCGCCTTGTCGAGCCGCTGCTGTGGCGCCCGTTCGGCTGGTGTCGCCTGGAGATCGACGTCGCCCAGCAACGCGAGCGCGAGGTCGGCGAGGAGGACGTGGGCGCGCTGACCCGCGCCCTGCTGCCGGTTGGCGCCCGGGCGGAGGCCGATGCCTTGCTGGCCCGCGTGCTCCCCGGCGCCGCGACCTCCCCACCACCGGACGCATCGGCGCCGCGCCGGGCCCGGTTCAAGGCGCCGCTGTCGTTTCGTCGGCTGGCCAGCTGGCACGACGCGGCGTACGTCGTCGCGCGCACCGGCCGCCTGCAGGCGGAGACCGTCGTGGTCCCGCTGGCCAAGGTGCAGAGCATCCGCTGGACGCAGGGCCCGGCGCAGCGCCGCCTGCGCCTCGCGACCGTCCATATCGACACCGCCGGCCAGCGGTGGCAGGCCGCCGCCCGCGACCGAGACGTCACCGAGGCGCAGGCGCTGCTCGGCGAGCTGCCGGGCCTCGCGCGGGCGGCGCGCGCCCACTCCTAGGCTGCAGCCGTGTCCACGACCACGACGACCCCCGCCGCCTGGGAGCTGCGCTTTCGCGCCGCCCGGGTTTCCCTGCCGGATTGGGCGGAGGATGCCCCGGACCGGGCGTTGTACGTCAGCAACAGCACCGGCACGTTCGAGTTGTTCGCCTGGGACCGCGGCAGCGGCAGCACCCGGCAGGTCACTGCACGCGAGCACGGGACCACCGACGGGACGCTGTCCCCCGACGGCGCCTGGATCTGGTGGTTCGACGACACCGGCGGCGACGAACTGGGCACCTGGCAGCGGCAGCCCTTCACCGGCGGCCCCGACGAGCCGGCCGCGCCCGGGGTGCCCGCCGGTTACAGCGCCGGCTGCGAGGTCGGCCGCACCCTGTCGGTCGTCGGGACCTCGACCGACGACGGTTCCACCGTGCACGTCGTACGACGGGACGGGGCCGCCCTGCTCTACGCCAGCGAGCACGACGCCGACCTGGCCGGGCTCTCCCGCGACGACCGGCTGGTCCTGCTCGAGCACGCCGAGCACGGCGACTCCCGGCACCGTGCGTTGCGGGTCCTGACCGTCGACGGCGAGGTCGTCGGCGAGCTGTGGGACGGGCCGGGCCTCGGCCTGCACGGCGTCGGCTTCTCCCCTGCCGACGGCCGCGTGCTGGCGCTGCACGAGCAGTCCGGGCGGCCGATGCCGCTGCTGTGGGATCCGGTCAGCGGCCAGGTGGACCGGCTCGACATCGCCCTTGACGGTGACCTGTCCGCCGACTGGTGGGCCGACGGCTCGGCGCTGCTCGTCGTGGCCGAGGCCCGCGGACGGGCGACACTGCACAAGGTCGGCCTCGACGGCTCGGTCGAGGATCTGCCGACCGACGGCGGCACCGTCACCGATGCGACCGCGCGCCCCGACGGCACGGTGGAGTTTGCCTGGTCCTCGGCGGCGCAGCCCACCTCGATCCGCTCGACCGACGGCTCGGTCGTCCTGACCCCGCCCGGCGCCCGACCGCCCGGCTCGGTGCCGGTCGAGGACACCTTCGTGGAGGGTCCCGGCGGACTGGTGCACGCCCTGGTAGCTCGCCCCGCCGGTGCAGGACCGTTCCCGACCGTCTTCCTGGTGCACGGCGGACCGACCTGGCACGACAGCGACGCCTTCGCCGCGGACCGGGCCGCCTACGTCGATCTCGGCTGCGCCGTCGTCCAGGTCAACTACCGGGGGTCGACCGGCTACGGCGCGGCCTGGCGGGACGCGATCGAGGGTCGACCCGGCCTCACCGAGCTCGAGGACCTGGCCGCCGTACGCGAGTGGGCGGTCACCTCCGGCCTCGCCTCGGCCTGCGTGCTCGCCGGCGGCTCGTGGGGCGGCTACCTCACCCTGCTCGGCCTCGGCACCCAGCCCGACCTGTGGGCGGCGGGGGTGGCCGCGGTCCCGGTGGCCGACTACGTCGCGGCGTACGAGGACGAGATGGAGCCGCTGCGGGCCTTCGACCGGTCGCTGTTCGGCGGCGCACCGGACGACGTGCCGGAGGTCTACGAGCGCTGCTCCCCGTTGACCTACGTCGGGCAGGTGGTCGCCCCGGTGCTCGTGCTCGCCGGCGCGAACGACCCGCGCTGCCCGATCCGGCAGATCGACAACTGGCTCGGGGCGGCCGCCGAGCTCGGCAAGACCGTCGAGGTCTACCGCTTCGACGCCGGGCACGGCTCGCTCGTCGTCGACGAACGGATCCGGCAGGTCAGAGTCGAGCTGACCTTCGTGGCTGCCCAGGTGGGGCTCCCAGGCCCGGCCTGACCGGCGGCCTGGGTCCCGAGGCGGCCCGGCCGCGGCCCGGTTGCTGGGGAGGCAGCCGCTCGGCCGCACCGGGCTCGTGCTGGATCGGGCCGCGACGCGCCGGGAGATTCGCGGCCCAATCCAGCACGAGCAACGCCTGGGTGGGCCCCGCTGTGGTTGCGGGCGGGGCGAGTCGGGCGGTGGCCGGTCAGGGGGTGGCGGTCACGACCGGGGCGGTGGTCGGCAAAAGCGTGCTCAACGACGGGGTGGGGCTCGCGTCGTGCTTGCCCTTGCCGCCCTTGCCCTTGCCGTCACCGTTGCCGTCCTGCGGCGGCTGGGTGGTCTGCGGAGGCGTTGTCACCGGCGGCGGTGTGGTCGCCGGGGGGGCGGTCTTGGCGGGCGCGGGATCCAACAGGGCGGCATCGGCCTTCACCCGCCCGGCGTAGAGCTGGATCTGGCGGTAGCGAGCGAGATCCAGCTTGCCGGCGTCATGCTGGCCCTTCGCCGTGGACAACAGATCTTCGACCGCGCCCCGCAGGCCACCGGCGTTCTTGGCGTTGGCTGCGTCGGTGACCGCGGCCACCTTGCTCCGCAACTCATCTGCCGGCGACGACGACGCACACCCGGCGAGCAGCAGGGCGCCGAGCAACAGGGCCGGTGCGACGCGTCGGGCACGCATCACTTGGCTACCTGCCGCTGGAGCTGCCGCAGGTCGTCCCGAAGCTGAGGCGGCAGATACCTGGCGGGTGCCTTGATCGCCGGGCTGCCACCGGCCTGGGACACGGCGTAGCCGCCGGCGCCGAGCAGCAGCACGAGGGCGAGCAGGGCGACCAACACGCCCTTGCCGCGCGACCGCCGGGGACGGCTCGTTTCCGCCGGGACCGGTAGCGCGGGGCGGGCAACCGGCCGGCCCGGTCGTGGCGCGAGCAGGCCGGTGCCATCAGCCGGCGCGAGCAGGCCGGTGCCGCCAGCCGGCGCAACCGAATCGCCGCGGCCATCAGCCGGCGGGACCACCGGCAGCAGCCTGGTCTCCTGGTCGAACCGCAGCGGCGGCAGCACCTGGGTCTGGTCCGCGGCGAAGGAGGCGACGTCCCGCAGGGCCAGCGCCACCTGCCCGGCGGTCGGCCGCCGGCCCGGCTCACGGTCGGTCATCGACACGAGCAGCGGGGCCCACCCGGGCGGCACCGTCGCAGGGATGACGGGCTGGCGGTGCAGCCGGGCGAGGGCGACCTCGACCGTCGACCCGGCGTACTCACGCTCGCCCGACAGCGACTCCAAGAGGACGAGCCCGAGGGCGTAGATGTCGGCCGGTGGTCCGACCGGCTCCCCGGCGACCTGTTCCGGCGCGAGGTAGGAGGCGGTGCCGACCATCAGGCCGGTCGAGGTGACCTTGGCCGCGTCGACCAGCCGGGCGATGCCGAAGTCGGTGAGCCGGACCCGGCCGGCGACGCCGATCAGCACGTTGGCGGGCTTGACGTCGCGGTGCACCAGACCCTGGGCGTGCACATGCTCGAGCGCCTCGGCGACCGAGCGACCGGTGGCCGCGGCGAGCTCGGCCGGCAGCGGGCCCCGCCGGAGCGCGTCACCGAGGGTCTCCCCCTCGACGAACTCCATCACCACCCACGGCCGGCCGATGCTGTCGGTGCCGGCGTCGTAGACGGGGACCAGCGACGGGTGCGACAGGCGGGCCAGGGTGCGGGCCTCCTCACCGGCGCGGGCGGCGCTGGCGTCGGTCGGCACCGTGACGAGCTTGAGCGCGACCACCCGGTCCAGCGCGGTGTCGGTCGCCCGCCAGACCTCCGCCGACCCACCGCGGCCGGCCAGCGCGTCGAGGCGGTAGCGCCCGGCGACGATGGCGCTCTCGGTCGCCTGCGTCGGGTCGAGCGGACCGATGGCCTGCGTCGGCTCGGCTGGGAGGTCGCTCATCCGGCTCCCATACCCAGCCGGGGCTGCGACGCGACGAGCTCGGCGATCTGGACGGCATTGAGCGCCGCGCCCTTGCGCAGGTTGTCGTTGCTCACGAACAGCGCGAGCGCCCGGTCGCCGTCCTGCCGAACCCGACCGACGTACGACGCGTCGGTGCCCGCCGCCTGCAGCGGGTTCGGCACGTCGGTGACCTCGACGCCCGGCGCTGCGGCGAGCAACGCGAGCGCCCGCGCGACCGACAGCGGCCGGTCGAACTCGGCCAGCAGCGACAGCGAGTGCCCGGTGAAGACCGGCACCCGTACGCAGGTGCCCGAGACCCGCAGCCCGGGGATGCCCAGGATCTTGCGGCTCTCGTTGCGCAGCTTGTGCTCCTCGTCGGTCTCGAACGCACCGTCGTCGACGATCGACCCGGCCAGCGGCAGGACGTTGAAGGCGATCGGGGCGACGTACTTGGACGGCGGCGGGAACGTGACAGCGCCGCCGTCGTGGACCAGCTCGGTGGCTTTGTCGCCGGCCGCGCGGATCTGCTCGTCGAGCTCGGCCACCCCGGCCAGCCCGCTGCCCGACACCGCTTGGTAGGTCGAGGCGATGAGCCGGACCAGCCCGGCCTCGTCGTGCAGTGGTTTGAGCACCGGCATCGCGGCCATCGTGGTGCAGTTCGGATTGGCGACGATCCCCTTGCGGGCCTGACCGATCGCCTCGGGATTGACCTCGCTGACGACGAGCGGGACGTCGGGGTCCATCCGCCAGGCCGAGCTGTTGTCGATGACCCAGGCCCCGGCGGCGGCAAAGCGCGGGGCGAGCATCCGCGAGGAAGTGGCGCCGGAGGAGAACAACGCGATGTCGAGCCCGCTGGGGTCGGCCAGATCGGCGTCCTCGACCAGGATCTCGCGGCCCTGCCAGGGCAGCGTCGTGCCAGCCGAGCGGGCCGAGGCGAAGAAGCGGATGTCGTCGAGCGGGAAGGACCGCTCGGCCAGCAACCGGCGCATCACCGCGCCCACCTGGCCGGTGGCGCCGACCACGCCTACGCGCAGGGTCATCGCCCTGTCCCGGCGTACACCGTGGCGTTGTCGCCGTCGGGGTCGCCGAGCTCGAAGGCCTCGTGCACGGCGGTGACCGCGGCCGGCACGTCGGTGTCGCGGCAGACGACCGAGATGCGGATCTCCGACGTCGAGATGGCCTCGGCGTTGATCCCGCCCTGCGCGAGCGCCTCGAAGAACGTCGCGGTGACGCCGGGGTGGCTCTTCATCCCGGCGCCGACGAGCGAGACCTTGCCGATGTGCTCATCCGACAGCACCCGCTCGAATCCGACCGTCGCCTGCAGCTTGGCGAGCGCCGCGACCGCGGCCGCCAGATCGGATTTGGGCAGGGTGAAGGAGATGTCGGTGCGCGCGGTCGCGCCCGAGACGTTCTGCACGATCATGTCGATGTTGACCTCGGCGTCGGCCACCGCACGGAAGATCGCCGCCGCCTCGCCGGGCTTGTCCGGCACCCCAACGACGGTGACCCGCGCCTCGGACAGGTCGTGCGCGACCCCGCTGATGATGGCCTGCTCCACGTCGCTACCTCCGGTGATCGTCGTACCTGGCTTGCTCGAAAACGAGGACCGCACGACCAGCCGGACGTCGTAGCGGCGGGCGTACTCCACGCATCGCAGGTGCAGGATCTTCGCGCCGCAGGCCGCCAGCTCGAGCATCTCCTCGTACGACA
>JAYSQK010000543.1:0-5755 GCA_043721555.1 Frankiales bacterium | reverse complement strand
GGCGGTGACCTCGGCCGGCAGGCCCCGCCCGACCGCCCACAGGCAGGCACTGACGGCGTAGCAGCCGACGTCGTACATCGCCCCGCCGCCGCGCGCGGGGTCCAGCCGGTAGTTGCCTTCCGGCACTCCGCCGAAGGTGAAGCCGGCCGTGACGTGCTCGACCCGGCCGAGCCCGGCGAGCCGCCGCTGGGCGAGCCGGATCCGCGGGTGCCAGCGGTACCAGCTCGCCTCGACGGCCGTGCGGCCCGTCTCGGCGACGACGGCCATCACCTGCTCGACCTCGCCGGCGGTGAGCCCGAGCGGCTTCTCGCACAGCACCTGCTTGCCGGCCCGCAGTGCGGCCAGGGTCCAGGGCAGGTGCGCCTCGTTGGACAGCGCGATGTAGACGGCATCGACGTCCGGATCGGCCAGCACCGCGTCGTACGACGTGCCGGCGGTGACCGCGCCGAGGGCTGTCGCCCGCGCGAGGTCGCGGGCCGCGGCGTGCTGGAGCAGCGCGCCGTCGGCGGCGTGCACCGCCGGGGCCAGCCCGACGCGGGCGATCATGCCGGCGCCGAGGAAGCCCCAGCGGACGGTCACGAGGTGGGCAGTGGGACCGGCCGCCCGCCCTGCGCGGCGGAGAGCGTGGCCGCCTGCATGACGGCGATGTTGCGCCTGCTGCCCTCGGGTGTGACGTCCATCGGCTCGCCGGACAGCAGGTTGTCGGCGAGCTGGCGGTGGAACGGCTGCAATGGCGCCGGGGGGATGGCCAGCCGGGTCTGGTGCGTGCGGCCGTCGCCGTTCGGGGTGAAGACGCGCAGCTCGGCGGGGCTGTCGGAGACCGCGAGCCGGTCCTCGGACAGGGTGCCGATCGAGGACCGGGCCACGACCTTCTCCTCCCGCCAGTCGCCGATCAGGCCGCCCTCGGTGCCCAGCAGGTAGAACTTCGGCTTGGCCGCCGCGGCCAGGTCGGAGTGGGTGAACTCGGCCTCGACCCCGTCGACGAAGTGCACCAGCACCCGGCTGTGGTCGGCGTTGGTCACGTCGTGCCAGACCCGCTTGTGGGTGGTCGCCGAGACCCACTCGACCTGCTGGGTGAACAGATCCAGCGCCCAGTCGAGGTAGTGACTGCCCCAGTCGTAGATCGCGCCGCCGCTGACGGCCTCGTCGGAGTGCCAGTAGTTGCAGGGGTGGCCGTAACCGCCGATGAAGCTCTCGTAGTGGAAGACCTCGCCGAGCTGGCCGCTGCGCACGACCGCCTTGAGGGCGAGATAGTCGCTGTCCCAACGGCGGTTCTGGTAGACCGCGAGGGCGAGGCCGCGCTCCTTGGCGGCGGCGATCTGCCGGTCGGCCTCGGCGACGGTGATGCAGAACGGCTTCTCCACCACCACGTGCTTGCCGGCCTCGAGCGCCCGCAGGGTCCACTCGGCGTGCGTGTTGGGCGGGGTCGAGACGATGACCAGGTCGACGTCGGGGTCGGCCAGCAGGTCCTCGCCGTCGGCGTGGCCCACCAGCCCGGGGGCGAGCTCCCGAGCGGCTGCGATCCGCAACGGATTGGGGTCGCAGACCGCCGCCAGCGCGAGGCCTTCGGTCAATTGGATCGCGGTGTTGTGCTCGTGGCCGATCGCGCCGTAGCCCAGGATGCCGACCCGCACCGCAGCGCCGTCGACCGCGCCGGTGATCCGCCGCAGCAGGCGGTGCACGATGCGTTGCCAGCCCGGGTCGGCAAGGGTCCGCTCGGTCGAGCCAACCGTGAGTACGCCGATCCGGGTGCTCGGCCGCCAGGTGGCGACCGGGTGGTCGGTGAAGGCGACGTTGGCGGTCAGCAGCACCTCCACGTCGTCGGCGACCTTCTCCTGCAGCGGCCAGCGGTCGGTCACCACGAGGTCGCCCCCGAGCCGGGCGCCGACATCGCCGGCGCCGGGGCCGGGGCGCACCCGCACCTCGTGCGCCGGCGTGACCCGCCCCGGGACGAGCCCGGCCGCGTCGGTCAGGGCGGTGCTCATGGTCGGTCCGATGAGCAGGACCGGCGTGCCGGCGGCGGCTCGGGTCAGCAACGTGTCCTCGAGCCGTTCGGTGAGGTCCGCGGCGCCGACGACGAGCACGGCGGCCACGTCGTCGCTGAGCGCATCAGTCACCTGGACGCCGCAGCGGTTGAGGTAGGAGCGAAGGGCAGGGGCAGGGCCGATCAGGCTGACGCGGTTCACGCCGAACAGGCTAGGCGTCCTTGACCGGAATCGCCGGATCGGCCAGCCGGATCGGGTCGGGGGTGGCGCCGGCCTCGATCCGGCGCCGGCCCTGGAGCAGGTCGCGCGGCCGGTCGACGGCGAGCACCGCCACCAGCCGGCCGGCCCGGAGCCAGCACGCCGACCAGCTGTCGCCGGCCTCGCGCAGCAGCGCCGTGTCGGCGCCGTCATGATGGCCGGCGTACTGCAGCCGGTGGCCGAGCTGGTCGGACCAGAAGTAGGGCACCGGGTCGTGCACCGCCGCGCCCCCGAGCAGGGTGGCCACGGCCGTCGTCGGCGCGTGCAGTGCGTCGTCCCAGTGCTCGACCCGTAGCCGGGTGCCGAAGCGGCGCGACCACCAGGCGGCGCAGTCGCCGGCCGCGACCACCCCGGGCCAGGACGCGGCCAGGTGCTCGTCGACGACGACGCCCCGGTCGAGCTCGAGACCGCTGCCCGCCAGCCAGGCGGTGTCCGGGGTGGCGCCGATCCCGACCACGACGAGGTCGGCGGCCACCGGCTCGCCGCCGGCCAGGGTGACGCGATCGGGCTCGACCGCCTCGACCGCCGCTCCGAGCCGCAGGTCGATCCCCAGCTCGGCGTACCAATCGATGGTCCGGGCGCCGAGCTCGACCCCGAGGGGGATCCCGAGCGGCGCCTGGCCACCCTCGAGCACGGTCGTCCGGCAGCCGGCTCTGGCCGAGGCCGTCGCGACCTCGGCGCCGATCCAACCGGCGCCGATGATGACCACCCGCGCGCCCGGGACGAGCCGGGCCCGCAGCGCCCGGGCGTCGTCGACGGTGCGGAGCGTCTGCCCGGCGCCGAGGCCGCGCGGTGTCGCGCCCGTCGCCAGCACCAACCCGTCGTAGCCGACGTCGCCGCCGGTCGTCTCGACCGTGCCGGGTCGGAGACCAGTGGCCCGCACCCCGAGTCGCACGTCGGCGTCGAGCTCACCGTCGAGGGTGCTGTCGTCGGCCGTCCCGAGCAGCAGGTCCTTCGACAGCGGCGGCCGGTCATAGGGCAGGTGCGGCTCCGCGCCGAGCAGCACCACCTCGCCGGTGTGGCCCTGGGCCCGGAGCTCCTGCACCGAACGGGCACCGGCGAGCCCCGCCCCGACGACGACCACCCGGTCCACGACGTGACCGCTCAGGCCACGGCGACGAAGGCGACAGCAGCGACCGTCCAGGCCGGCTGCAGTCGCGGTCGGCGGGCGGTCGTCACCGGCCCGAGGCCATGGGTCGGCCGTGCAGCGGGAAGGCGTCCTTCCAGACCGGTTCGTAACCGGCCGCGGTCAGCATCGCGGCGACCTCGGCCGGGGTCCGCTCGTCCGAGACGGCGAATTGCTCCTGCGCCGTCCCGGGCGTCAGATAGCCACCGGGTTCGGTGGAGCTGCCGGCGCTCATCGTGGTGACCGCGATCCGGACGAGCCCGTCGCGCAGCGCCGCCGGTTCGCGGGTGGACAGCACGAGGCCGGTCTCGGGGGCGACCAGGCGCAGCGCAGCCATGGCCTGGACGTACTCCGCGTCGGTGACCGGCACCAGCGGTTGGAAGCCCGACGCCGAGGGTTTGATCCGCGGCAGCGAGACGGTCACCTCGGTGCGCCAGTACTCCCGCTGCAGCCACACGGCGTGCTCGGCGACGGCTCGCACGTCGGCCCGCCAGTCTGCCGACAAGCCCAGCAGCGCACCGATGCCGAGCCGCCGCACCCCGGCCTCGGCGGCCCGCTCGGTGCTCGAGAGCCGCCGGTCGTAGTCGCGCTTCCAGCCGGCGAGGTGCGTCTCGGCGTACCGCTCGCGGTCGTAGGTCTCCTGGTAGTGCACGACACCCTCGAGGCCGGCGTCGACCAGGCGCGCGTAGGTGTCGTCGCTCCAGGTCTGCGTCTCGATCGACAGCGACGGCGCAATCGGCCGGAGCGCCTCGACGCAAGCCAGCAGATAGTCCTTGCTGACCTCGACCCGGTGCTCCCCGGAGACGAGCAGCAGATGCCGAAAACCCCTGTCCACCAGCGTCTTCGCCTCGGCGACCACCTCGTCGACGGTGAGCGTTTTACGGGCCACGTCGAGGCCCTTGGAGAACCCGCAGTAGGTGCAGGAGCTCAGGCAGGCGTTGCTGAGGTAGACCGGCGCAAACAACCGCACGGCCCGGCCGAAGCGCTGCAGCGTCACCGATCTCGCGGCCTGCGCGAGCTCCTCCAGCCGGGGCAGCATCGCGGGCGATAGTAGCGTCGGCAGGGCCGACAGCGAGGGATGCGCCAGGGCCTCGTCGACACCGGTGTACGCCGGGGCAGCCAGCTCGGCGAGGTGGCGGGCGAAGCGACCGGGAGCAGTGCTCACGACAGGAACCCGGTGAGCGGGCTGCTGGCCTCGGCCCCCTCGAGGACGGCGCCGGGGCGGGCCAGGTAGCCGAGCCGGCCGGCCTGGGTGGCGAGGGCGAAGGCGCGGGCCATCACGACCGGGTCCGACGCCACCGCGATGGCGGTGTTGACGAGCACCGCATCGGCCCCGACCTCCATCGCTTCGGCCGCGTCCGACGGCACCCCGAGACCGGCGTCGACCACCACCGGCACGTGCGCCTGGGCGACGATGACCTCGATCGCGTCGCGGGTGCGCAGCCCGCGGTTGCTGCCGATCCAGGCGCCGAGCGGCATGACGGTCGCGCAACCGGCCTCCTCGAGGTGCCGACACAGCACCGGGTCGGCCGAGCAGTAGGGCAGGACGACGAAGCCCTCGGCAACGAGACGCTCGGCGGCTCTCAGCGTCTCGATCGGGTCCGGCGCGAGGGTGCGCGGGTCGGGGGTCACCTCGAGCTTGACGAGGTCGGCGCCGGTCGCCGCGCGACCCAACCGGGCGAGGCGCACCGCCTCGTCGGCGTCGACCGCCCCGCTGGTGTTGGGCAGCAGCGTCAGGTGCGACGGGACGAAGTCGAGCACGTCGCCTTCGCCGGCCCGGGTCAGATCGACCCGGCGCAACGCGACCGTGACGATCTCGGTGGCCGAGGCCAGCAGGGCGTCCCGCATCACGGCGTGCGACCGGAACTTGCCGGTGCCGACCAGCAACCGGCTCGCGAACGGCCGGCCGGCGATGACCAGGTCATCCATGAGCGCTCCCCACGCCGGCATGACCCGGATCGGGTGGTACGGGTCGCCGACGGTGCTGCGCTGTCGGCCTCTCAGCCCGCCTCCGCGAGCTCCCCGGTCTGACCCCACTGACTCTAGTCCGCCGGCACCGGCTCGGTCGCACGGCGTGTCGAGCCGCAGCCGGACTGTCGTTGCGTCACACTGGTAACTTTGGCCACGCTTGCCACATCAGTCCCACGCGCTCTACCGTCCTTCACCGGGACGCCGTCGAGCCGAGGACACCGATGACCAACCACCAGCTGACCAACCACCGCCTGACCAGCCACCGGACCGGGAGCAGCCGGGCCACCGGCGCGGCCCGGCTGCTCGGCCTGCTGGTGCTGCTGACCGCGGTGCTCACCGCCGGCGCGCCGTCGGTCATCCGGATCCAGTGGGGCGACACGCTCAGCGGCATCGCCAAGCGGCACCACACCACCGT
>JAYSQK010000542.1:0-2971 GCA_043721555.1 Frankiales bacterium | reverse complement strand
CGACCAGGTGGCTGACCGTCGTGGCCCACCTGGGCGCCCGGCAACCCGGCAGCGGGCTGACCCTGCCCAAGGGTGAGCTGGGGGCGTTGCTCATGGTCGCGCTGACCGGCGCGGTGCTGTTGATCGTCCGGCTGCGGTTGCTCCGCCGGGCGGTCGCCGCCGGGCTGGTCGGCACGCTCGTCGCAGTCGTCGGGATGGCGGTGACCCGACCGGCCTGGCCGCCACCGGGCTGGGTGATGGTCAGCTGCGACGTCGGCCAGGGCGACGGCCACGTCGTACATCTCGGACCCGGCACGGCGCTGGTCGTCGATACCGGGCCGGATCCCCGGGCGATCGACCGCTGCCTGCGGCGGCTCGGCATCTCCCGGATCGCGCTGCTCGTGCTGACCCATCTGCACGCTGACCACGTCGAAGGGGTGCCCGGTCTGCTGCGGGGCCGAGCGGTCGGTGCGGTCGAGATCGGTCCGCTGGACGAGCCGGCGGTCGAGCGCGACCGACTGCTGCGGTGGACCGCGGCTCGGCGGATCCCGGTGGTCCGGGCCGGGATCGGCGAGGTACGCCGGGTCGGTGCGGTCAGCTGGGAGGTGCTGGACGCCACCGCCCGGCGCGGAACCGACAGCGATCCGAACAACTCCTCGATCGTGCTGCGGCTCGACGTGCCCGGGGGGCGGGTGCTGTTTGCGGGCGACCTCGAGGGCGATGCGCAGCAGTCGCTGCTCGACCGGGCGATCGACGTGCGGGCCGATGTCCTGAAGGTCCCGCACCATGGCAGCGCCAAACAGAGCCCGGCCTTCCTCGACGCCGTCGGGGCGCGGGTCGCCCTCACCCCGGTCGGCGCCGGCAACCCGTACGGGCACCCCTCGCCGGTCACCCTCCGGCGGCTCGAGGACGACGGCGCGCGCACCTACCGCAGTGACCGGGACGGCGACGTGGCTGTGGTCACCTCGGCCGGCCGGTTGGCCTCGGTCGGACACGACGGCGAGGGGGTGGTCCGCGGCCCGAAGCTCGGCGCCGAGCGGGGCTGGCGAATCATCCAGGCCACGGTCGACACGACCCGCCGGACCCCACCGCTGCCACCGGTCCTCGGCCTGCCGAGCTCGGTGCTGACCGAGTGCGACGCCGCGTCGACGGCAGCCGATCCCGAACCAGCGGGGCGTTCGCCGCCTGGCGCCGTCCGACCGTGACGGCCGTCCGACCGGGACCGCCGTGCGACGATGCCGGCGTGCCGACCCCTGCGCCGCTGACTCCATTGACGCTCATCGTGGGCGATGAGGAGCTCCTGGTGTCCCGGGCCGTCGCGGCTGTCGTCGGGGCAGCCCGCGCCAGCAGCGCCGACGTCGATGTCCGCGATCTGGAGGCCGCCGCGTTGGAGCCCGGCGACCTCGCCGAGTTGCTCAGCCCGTCGCTGTTCGGCGACGAGCGGGTGCTGGTAATCCGGGCCGGGCAGGACCTCGCGAAACAGCCGGCGGCGGAGGTCGTCGCCTACGCCCAGGATCCCCTGCCCGAGGTGGTGCTCGTCGTCGTCCACGCCGGCGGTGCCAAAGGCAAGACGGTCGTGACGTCGCTGATCGCGGCCGGTGCCCGGCGCGTCGATGCGCCGAAGATCACCAAGGTCAGCGAGCGCCGCGACCTGGTGCGCGCCGAGCTGCGCTCGGACGGTCGTCAGGTCGCCGAGGAGGCGGTCACCGCGCTGCTCGACGCGGTCGGCAACGACCTGCGCGAGCTCTGCTCAGCAGCGAGTCAGCTGCTCAGCGACACGGACGGGCCGATCACCGAGCAGGCCGTTGCCCGCTACCACCGGGGCCGGGCGGAGTCCAGTGGCTTCGCCGTCGCCGACCGGGCGGTCGACGGTGACCTCGCGGGAGCGCTCGAGCTGGCCCGCTGGGGCCAGGCGACTGGGCTCGCGGGCGTCCTGGTCACCAGCGCGCTCGCCAGCACCCTGCGCGCGGTGGCGATGGTCGCGTCGGCGGGCCGGGGGGCGCCCGCCTCGGTGCTCGCCGGACAGCTGGGGATGCCACCTTGGAAGGTCGAGAAGACCCAGCGCCAGGCGCGGGGCTGGCGACCCGAGGGTTTGTCGGACGCCCTGCGCGCGGTGGCCGTCGCGGACGGTGACGTCAAAGGCGGGGCGGCCGACCAGGCCTATGCCGTCGAGCGCGCGTTGCTGGCCGTCGTACAGGCGCGGGCGTCCGGGCGGTGAACGAACGACCGCACCGGCCGGTCTCGTCGCGCCTCTTGCGCGTGCAGCACCTGCACCCGAACGCCTGGCAGCGGACCATGCTCGGCGCGGGCGGTCCGGTGGTCGCCGTGCTGCTCGTCATGGCCGATCTGGCCACCGCGTGGACCCTGCTCGTCCTGCCGGTGGCTGTTGCTGCCGTGGTCAAGAGCCACGATGTGCTCGCCGGGCGCCTGCCCCGGCGTACGCCCGATGGGTGCGGACGCGACGACGCCGTGCACCACCAGGTGGGGCACGGCGTCGGGAGCTAGCTTGATGCGGTCAGGAAGGCGAGTTGGTCCCGGCCAGGCTGGCGGTCTTCTTCGCCATCGCCGACTTGCGGTTGGCGGCCTGGTTGGCGTGGATGACGCCCTTGCTGGCGGCCTTGTCGAGCTGCCGGCTGGCGGCCTGCAGCAGGTTCGTCGCGGCCGCGGCGTCGCCGGCATCGGCGGCCTCGCGGAACTTGCGGACAGCGGTCTTCAGCGAGCTCTTGACCGACTTGTTGCGCAGTCGCGCCTTCTCGTTGGTCTTGATGCGCTTGATCTGAGACTTGATGTTCGCCACGCGGAGATGTCCTCGGATGATCGTCGGGAGGGCGCGCAACAGCACTGCAGCGGCGCCCGGTCGAGCAAGGCTAGCAGGGTGACCCACGCGCAACCCGACCAGCCAAGCCCTCCCGTCTGGTCTCGTGAATTCGGCGCCCCGGGAGGCCTCGAAATCACGACACGAGACGGTACGGCGACCTGGGGCCGGCGACCG
>JAYSQK010000541.1:0-2701 GCA_043721555.1 Frankiales bacterium | reverse complement strand
GGCAGCAATGACCGGTATTTCGGGAATTCGCCTTCGAGCAAGCGAGAGGTCGTACGCCGCCCACCGCCCTCGAAACCGATCATCCCCTCACCGGCGCCGCCCGTAGACAGCGACAGGGTGACTTCGGGGCCGCCGGTGAGGGCCTTGGCGGTGTCGGCCAGGGTCCGGGCCGGGATCAGCGCCGTTGCGGTCAGCCCCGGCTGCTCGGGGTGCCACGTCAAGGTGCGGACGGCAAGGCGGTAGCGGTCAGTGGCGGCCAGCGTGAGTTGTTCACCATCGATCTCGATCCGGACACCGGTGAGCACCGGCAGCGTGTCGTCCCGTCCGGCGGCGACAGCGACCTGGGCGACCGCAGCGGCGAAGACGTCGCTTTCCAGCGACCCAGCCGTCGTCGGCATGGCGGGCAGGGCCGGGTAGTCCTCGACCGGCAGGGTCGGCAGGGTGAAGCGGGCCGCGCCGCAGGTCAGCACCACCCGACTGCCCTCGACCCGCAGGTCGACCGGCTGCGCCGGCAGCGCCCGGACGATGTCGGCGAGCAACCGGCCGGGCACGAGGACCCGGCCGCCCTCGACCGCGCTCACATCGACGGTGATCCGTGAGGAGACCTCGTAGTCGAACCCGCTCACTGACAGGCCACCTTCGGCCCCGACCTCGAGCAACAGCCCCAGCAGCACCTGCATCGGTGGCCGGGCCGGCAGGGAACGGGCCGTCCAGACGACGGCGTCCGCCAGCGCGTCTCGCTCGACTCTCAGTTCCATCTCGGGTGCCTCCTGGAACAGACGTCGCGCGCACGGTTGGCGTCCCGGAACGCTAGCGGGCGGGCGGACGACATCCACAGTCCGGGGCGTTGGTGAACCGCAAGGGTGGTGTCGATGGAGTGAGTTCCAGTCGTCGTCGTAAGGGCGTGCATCGCTGTGGAGAAGTGGCGTCGCTGCAGGTCAGCAGGTGTGGCTGGGTGTGTGCCAGCTGTGGATGGCCACCCCGTGTTGTGGTGGACGTCGGTGGACAGCCGGCGGCCGGCTATCTCCTGTCCACCGTTCCCGCTCGGGTTCGCCGTCGTTATCCACAGGGTTGTCCCCAGGCTGTGCAACAAATCTGTGACCGGGTTCACTGCCTGGACCGGGTTTTGATCCGCTGGGTCAACTCAGCGACCTGGTTGTAGGTGGCCCGTCGCTCGGCCATCTGACCGCGGATCTTGCGATCGGCATGGATGACCGTGGTGTGATCACGGCCCCCGAACATCTGCCCGATCTTGGGTAGCGACAGGTCGGTGAGCTCGCGGCACAGATACATCGCGATCTGCCGGCCGGTGACGAGGACCCGGCTGCGGGAGGACCCGCACAGGTCTTCCATGGTCAGCCCGAAGTACTCCGCGGTGGCGGCCATGATCGTCGCACCGGTGATCTCCGGACCACCCTCGGCCGGGATGAGGTCCTTCAGGACGATCTCGGCCAGCGAGAGATCGACGACCTGGCGGTTCAGCGACGCGAACGCGGTGACCCGGATCAGTGCACCTTCCAGCTCGCGGATGTTCGTCGCGATCTTGCTGGCGATGAACTCCAGCACATCGGCGGGCGCCGCGAGTCGGTCCTGCGCCGCCTTCTTACGAAGAATCGCGATACGGGTCTCGAGGTCGGGTGGCTGTACATCGGTGATCAGGCCCCACTCGAAGCGGGTCCGCAGTCGGTCCTCGAGCGTCGACAGCTGCTTGGGCGGGCGGTCCGAACTGATCACAATCTGCTTGTTGGCGTTGTGCAGCGTGTTGAAGGTGTGGAAGAACTCCTCCTGCGTCCGCTCCTTGTTTTCCAGGAATTGGATGTCGTCGACGAGCAGGACGTCGACATCTCGATAGCGTCGCTGGAAGGCGTGCTGCTTGTCGTCGCGCAGCGAGTTGATGAAGTCGTTGGTGAATTCCTCGGAGCTGACGTAACGCACCCTGGCGCCGGCGAACAACCGTTGCGCATAGTGGCCGATCGCGTGCAGCAGGTGGGTCTTGCCCAGGCCGCTCTCGCCGTAGACGAACAGTGGGTTGTAGGCCTTGGCCGGGGCTTCGGCGACCGCGACCGCGGCGGCGTGTGCGAAACGATTCGAGGCACCGATGACAAAGGTCTCGAAGGTGTACTTCGGATTGAGCCGGGCCTGCTCGACCGGCTGCTCGGACCGTCTGCCGTCGGCTGGTCGGGCGGTTCGGGCGAACGGGTCGTCGGGGGTGCGGTCGCGTCCGGTTCCCGGTAGCGCGCGGGACGCCTCGTCCCGGCGTTCCGACCGTTGGTCCTCGACCGGGGCGCCGCGATCGGCCTCGTCGTAGCCACGCCCCGACACCGACGGCGGTTGCACGGTGACGACGACCCGAATGTCGCGGCCGTACGCCGCGGACAGCGCGCCGGCCACGACCTGCCGCAGGCGGCTGTCCAGCACCTCCTTGACGAAGTCGTTGGGTGCCTCGAGCACCGCGTTGCCCTCCACCAGGCCGAGCGGACGGGTCAGGTTGACCCAGGCCCGGTGCTGCGGCGAGAGCAGGCTGTCGTCGAGCCCGTCCAGGGCCTGCCGCCAGACGAGGTCGAGGTCGAGGTCGGCCGGTGGAGCGGGGTCCTCAGGGGTCGGGCCACCGGGAGCGGGCTCGGTCACGCAGGTCCTCACGGTCAGTGGTGCTCAGGCAGTCAGTGGCGCAGACAGTCGGTGGTGCGCAGGCTTGTGGATG
>JAYSQK010000540.1:0-4053 GCA_043721555.1 Frankiales bacterium | reverse complement strand
CGGGTGTGCTCCGGGCTGGCGCCCTTGAGCAGCACTGTGATGCCACGGTCGCCGAGCTGCGCCGCGATGTCACCGAGCGCCCTGGCCCCGGTCGCGTCGAGCAACGCCATCGACCGGAGTCGCAGGATGACCACCCGGACATCCGCGGTCGCGGTGAGCTCGGCCAGGAACCGCGCTGAGGCGCCGAAGAACAACGGCCCGTCCAGGCGGTAGGTCAGGACGTGCGCTGCGAGCAGCGCATGCTCGGCGTCGGTGTCGATCTCGTCCGGCGTGAGTGGTTCCGGAACGGCTTGCGCGGTCCCGGCCAGGTGCTTCAACGCCAGCACCGCTGCCACGGCGAGCCCAGCCTCGACGGCGGTGATGAGGTCGAACACGATCGTCCCGACCGCGGTCAGCAGCAGCACCGCGGCATCGCCACGGGTCGAACGCAGGACCGCGAGGACGTTGTGCCGCTCGACCATCTTGTACGCCGTGACGATCAGCACCCCGGCCAGGGCGACCAGGGGGATGTGCGCCACCAACCCCGACGCGGCGAACACGATTGCCGCCAGCACCACGGCGTGGGTGAGGGCGGCGAGCCGGGTGGCCGCGCCGGCGCGGGCATTCACCGCGGTCCGGGCGATCGCCCCCGTGGCCGGCATCCCGCCGCACAGGCCTGACGCGACGTTGGCCAGGCCCTGCCCGAGCAGCTCCCGGTCGGGGTCGTGCCGTGGGGCGTCACCCATGCCGTCGGCCACCCGGGCCGACAGCAGGCTCTCCAATGCGGCCAGGAAGGCGACGATCACCGCAGGCCCCAGCAACCCCGACAACCCCGACAGGGCTGGCAATGCCGGCACCGGAAGGCCAGCCGGGAGCGCACCGATGCGCGCGACGTCGAGGCTTGCGAACTCGGCGACACCGGTGACTGCGACCACCGCGAGCAGGCTCGCCGGCAGCGATCGGTGCAGTCTGGGCAGCGCCGCCGTGAGCCCGACCGAGACGGCGAGCAGGCCCAGCACCGCCCAGTGCGGGTGCTCGGCGAAGCGGAAGATGGCGACCGCGGCCGCGCCCGCGGCGTTCTGGACGGGTGGCCGCGCGATCCCCAAGGCGCTCGGCACCTGCTGCGCCGCGATGACGATGGCGATGCCGACGGTGAAGCCCTCCACCAGCGGCCAAGGGATGTGGGCAAGCAGATGCCCCAGCCGGAGCACGGCGGCGACGAGGAGCAGCAGACCGGCAAGGACCGCGACCGGGTAGACCACCGATGGTCCGCGGGTGGCGACGAGCGGGACGAGCACGACGGTCATCGCGCCGGTCGGCCCCGAGACCTGGAGGTGCGACCCCCCGAACACAGCGGCCACCGCCCCGGCAACGACCGCGGTGACCAGACCCGGCGCCGCGCCGACGCCCGTCGCGACGCCGAACGCGAGGGCGAGGGGCAGCGCGACGATGCCGACGGTCGCCCCCGCGGCGAGGTCCCGGGGCCAGGACCGGCGCAGCCCGGCGTAATCGCTGCGGCGCGGCAGCAGCGGCACGACCCACCGCGACCACCGACCGCCAGTGACTGCGGCGGTCAGGGCCGTCGTGGTGGAGCTCATGCGGGGATGCCGTCCGGCGCGGTCGTGCCGTCCTCGAGTTGGGCGAGTAGTGCCTGGCCCTGCCGCAGGTTGTTGCCGAGCAATCGCCTTGCGCCGGCGAGCAGCTCGGCGGTCAGCGGGTCGCGCAACGAACACACCACGGTGCTCCTGACCCGCCGGCTGTCGACGATCCCCGCGCGTCGCAGCACGCTGACCTGCTGGGACAGGTGCGAGAGCTCGAGCCCGGTCTCGGCCGCGAGCTCACCGATCGTGTGCTCGGCCTCCGACAGCAGCTCGAGCACCCGAATTCGGACCGGATGGGCCAGCGCCTTGAACAACTCGGCCTTGGCCTCGGCGAGGGGTCGGTCAGCAAGGAAAGGCACAGTGCATAATGTGACGACTTAACAAGTTTGTCAAGTCATGACGACAGGCAGTGCCACCGTTCGGGCGTGCGGCGCCGGGCCGGGTCCGGCAGGGTGACGGCGGTGACCTCCCGCCGCTGGCTGTTCGCCGACCAGCTCGGCCCGCAGTTCCTGGACACTCCGGACCAGCCGGCACTGCTGGTCGAGTCCCGCGCGGTCTTCCGGCGGCGCCCCTTCCACCGGGCCAAGGCGCACCTGCTGCTGTCCGCCCTCCGGCACCGGGCCGCCGAGCTCGGCGACCAGGCAATCTTCCTGCAGGTCGACACCTACGACGAGGCGCTCGACCAGGTCGACGGGCCGCTGTCGGTCGTCCAGCCCACGTCGTACGCCGCGGATGCCTTTGTGCGAGCGCGGGGGTTCGACGTCGTGCCGGATGGGCGCGGGTTCGCGACCACGCGGGACGATTTTGCCGGCTGGGTCAGCGGCCGCAAACGCCTGCTGATGGAGGATTTCTACCGCTGGCAACGCGAGCGTTTCGGGCTGTTGATGGACGGCGACGAGCCGGCTGGTGGCCGCTGGAACCTCGACCACGACAACCGCGAACCCCCACCGAAACGGGCCACCCTGGGCCTACCCGAACCGTGGTGGCCGACCGAGGACGACGTCGACGCGCAGGTCCGCGAGGATCTCGACCGCTGGCAGCGCGACGGGCTCGTGCAGTTCGTCGGCGACGACGGGCCGCGCTGGGCGCCGGCGACGGCCGCCGAGGCGCAGGCCGCGCTCAGTCACTTCGTCGAGCACCGGCTGGCTGACTTCGGGCCGACCGAGGACGCGATGCTCGCGGCCGATCCCTGGATGGCGCACAGCGCCCTGTCGCCGGCGATCAACCTCGGGCTGCTGCATCCGCTGGAGTGCGTGCAGGCCGCCGAGCAGGCCTACCGCCGAGGGCTCGCGCCCTTGAACAGCGTCGAGGGCTATGTCCGGCAGGTGATCGGCTGGCGGGAGTACATCTGGTCGCTGTACTGGCATGTGCCGACCGACTACCGGCAGCGCAACGCGCTCGAGGCCACCAGGGACCTGCCCGGCTGGTTCCGCGACCTGGACGCCATGGGCGAGGTCACCGCCAACTGCCTGTCCTCGGTGCTGCGGGATGTCCGCGAGCGCGGCTGGGTGCACCACATCCCGCGGCTGATGATCCTCGGCAACTACGCCCTGCAGCGCGGTTGGGACCCGGCCCAGGTGACCGCCTGGTTCCACGAGGTCTTCGTCGACGGCTACGACTGGGTCATGTTGACCAACGTCACCGGCATGAGCCTGCACGCCGACGGTGGTCTGGTGGCGACCAAGCCCTATGCAAGCGGTGGCGCCTACATCAACCGGATGAGCGACTACTGCGCCGGTTGCGCCTACGACCCCAAGGTGCGGGTCGGCCCGACGGCCTGCCCGTTCACCGCCGGCTACTGGGCCTTTCTGGACCGCAACGCTGGCCGGCTCCGCGGCAACCGGCGGATGCTGCAGCCGCTCGCCGGCCTGACCAGACTCAAGGATCTGCCGGAGGTCATCGAGCAGGAGCGCGAGCGCGGGGACGCGCCGCCGTAGGTTGCTGCTGTCGAGGAACAGGAGCCAGACATGAGTGGTGCGGCCACGCGGGCAGCGGTGGACGCGGCGGTCGAAGCCGTCGCCGCCGCACGAGCGGCATCCGGTACGCCGTGGCAGCGGCTGGCCGAGCTGCTCGGGAAACCTCCGGTCTGGACCGTCGCGGCCCTGCAGGGCCAGCACGCCTTGAGCCCGAGCGAGGCCGAGGTGGTGGCCGAGGAGCTCGGGTTGGCCGTCTCGGTGCTCGCCCCGCTGCTCCGGCAGCCCAGCCGCGGCGCCCTGGACGGCATCATCCCGACCGATCCGACCGTCTACCGGCTCTATGAGGTGTTGCAGGTCTACGGCCCCGCTCTCAAGGAGCTCATCCACGAGGAGTTCGGCGACGGGATCATGAGCGCGATCAACTTCCGGCTCGACGTCCAGCGACGGGCCGATCCAGCCGGCGACCGGGTCGTCATCACGCTGGACGGGAAATTCCTTCGCTACGAGTGGTGAGCCGGCGACGTCGTACGCCGATAGGGTCCGTCCAGGACGCTGTC
>JAYSQK010000539.1:0-2212 GCA_043721555.1 Frankiales bacterium | reverse complement strand
CCCGGCGCGAAGGTGTCGCCGTAGACCTGGTGGGAGTCGGAGTTGGCGCTGATCCACCATGGCTTGCCCTCGGCCAGGAGCGAGTCCCACAGCCCACCGACGGTCGAGGTCATCCAGTCGAACCCGCCGTAGGTGACGTAGGACTCTTTCGGGTAGCCGGCGAAACTCGCGCTACCAGGAGCGTTGTCATAGAAGCCGCGGCCGTTCTTCTCGTGACCCACGCCTGGGATGGCCGCGGCCTGATGCCCTGGGGCGCCCTCCATGCCGACCGCGACGGTCGGGGCGGTGTCGCGCCAGCCGCGGATCTCGTGCGGGCTGTCGATGCCCTTGCGGGCAGGGTGGTTGGCGAGCATCAGCGCATCGGCAACGCGCTGGGAGGCGACCGCGTCGCGCAGGAAGCCAAGGCCTTGCCGGGCCAGGGTCTCATTCGCGGCGGTCGGGTCGGTGGCCTTGTTGACGACCCCGTCGTAGGAGGTCTCGAACTGCTTGAGGACCGCGACGTCGTTCGGGCCGGGCGCAACGAAGACCGTCCCGTGCTCGGCGGCCGGGATGTTCCACTCGAGCCCTTGGAAGACCAGGGTCCGGGCGTTGTCGACGCGGGCCTGCACGATGTCCGGGTGCACCTGGTCAACGCCGAACTTCGCGTGGCCGATGCTGCCGTGGTCGGTGATGACCATCCAGTCCAGGCCGAACCGGCCGGCCGCGTCGACCTGCTGCGACACGCGGTATTGCGCGTCCGGGCTGTACTTCGTGTGGATGTGATGGTCCCCGGTCAGCCAGAGCAGGTCGCCCGGCTCGACCTCGCCCCGGCGGCGCTCGACGTCGTCGGCCGCGGCCGGTGTCGCCGTCCCTACCCCTCCGAGGACGTTGGTCGCGGCGGCCGCCGCCCCGAGCAGACCGGCCCGGCGCAGGAACGACCGCCGGCCGAGCTGGGTCGGCGAGAGTTCGGCGTCGGGCACCCGGAGGTCCAGGTGCTCCGGCAGCGGGCCCTGCTCGTGCCCGGCTTCATGGTCATGCGTGCCGTCATGGCTCATGGTGGCGCTCTCCGGTCCGTCGAGGTCGGCGCGGGGAGTCCGCCTGCGCCGCCCGCGAGCCTGCGGCGGTCACCTGTCTGGCAGGCACCGGCGATATGACCGGGCGGTGAACGTCGGGGGACGAGGCTGTGCCGGACACGTGACGGGCAGCCCGATCTTTGACATGGTGAACCAATGTCGGCACGCGAGCGTGCTTGCTGTTGACGGCAGTCCCGGACCCGGCTGACGCGCCCACCTGCCGCCCTACCAGGGAGTCCCGATGACCCGACCGACCACGCTCGCCACCGGCACGCTGCTCTGCGCGCTGGTCCTCAGCGGCTGCGGCGGGAGCAGCAAGACCCCGGCCGCCCCCAAGCCCACCGGCGGCGGGGCCGCGCCGACCACCGGCACGACGACCGCCGCCGGCACGCCGCTCACCATCAAAGGCTTTGCCTTCAGCCCAAAGTCGCTAACGGTCAAGGTCGGCACGACGGTCACCGCGACCAACCAGGACAGCACGCCGCACACCTGGACGTCCGGCCCGGCCTCCTTCGATTCGGGGAATCTCAACCAGGGCAAGTCGTTCTCGTTCACCTTCAAGACGCCGGGGACATTCACCTACGTGTGCACGTATCACAAGGCGATGGTCGGCACCGTCGTCGTCACCTCCTGAGCCAGCTCACCCGCGAGACAGTCCGGGACCACCGCGCAGCCGGCGGGTCCGGGAACCGAAAGATTCCTCGTTGACGCCCCGCCGCACGCCCGGCCGGGTGGGGCGTTGCTCAAGGGTCGGCACCGGCCCCGGCTGGCACGATGGGCACCACCAGGTCTCGCGTTGCCAGTTGGCGCCGGTCACCGAGTCGCGAAAACCGACGGCCGTCCCGCACCGGCGGCACGCCCGCTCGGCCCGGCCATAGACCCAGTGCGTCCGGCCCCGCCGGGTATCACCGGTCGTGACCTGACCGGGATGCTCGAGCGAGTGCGTCATCATCCGTCGAGCCAGCCGCACCGCCGCCCGCAGGTCGACGGCGCGCACCGGCGTCCACGGCGAAACTCCCCGTAGGAAGCAGGTCTCGACCGCCCAGAGGTTGCCGATGCCGGCCAGGTTGCGCTGGTCGAGCAGGGCCTCGACCAGCGGCCGGTCAGGGTCGGCACCGAGACGGCGTACGGCCTCGTCCTCGTCCCAGGACGGGCCGAGC
>JAYSQK010000538.1:0-3588 GCA_043721555.1 Frankiales bacterium | reverse complement strand
GAGCTCGTCTCGCTGCCCGGACCGGTCGACTCCCACCACCAGGCCGAACCCGCCACCACGGGCCGCCTGGACCCCGGAGGTCGCGTCCTCGACCACCGCAGCCCGGGCCGGCTCCACCCCGAGCTCGCGGGCCGCCTGAAGGAACATTGCCGGGTCCGGCTTTCCCGGCAAGCCAAGTGCGGCAGCACGCTCACCGTCCACAACGACGTCGAAGACCCCCACCAGGTCCGCCGACGCCAGCAGCGCCTGGGCGTTCCTGCTGGCCGTCACCAGGGCGACCGGGACCCCGCCGGCGCGCAGCCGACGCAGGAGGTCCACGGTGCCGGGGAACACCCGGACCCCATGCTCGGCGAGCAGCTCAAGGTAGATCTCGTTCTTGCTCGCGCCCAGGCCGTGCACCGTCCAGGACCCGGCCGGGTCACCCACCGTCCCGAGCGGGACGTCGATGCCGCGGGCCGCCAAGAAGGCGGCCACCCCGTCCTCACGTGCTCGTCCGTCCACGTAGAGGCGGTAGTCCGAGTCGAGGTCGAACGGGGGCTGGGAGGCCGCCTTGTCGGTCCGGTCATCGGCCAGGACCGCGTCGAAGAGCTGCTTCCACGCGGCGGCGTGCACCGCCGCGGTGTCGGTGACCACGCCGTCCAGATCGAAGATCACCGCGTCCTGCGGCGGGAGTGCCCCGGTCGGGACATCGGCCCCGGAATTGCCACGACGTGCGGTGCGCGTCATCGTTGCTCCTCCGCCTTCGACGCACCGACGGGTTGGCTGCCCGCCCCACGCGCCAGACCGCCCACACGACGAGTGGACCTCCACGCCGTAACCGGGCGCAGCACCACCCACATGGCCATCAACACCGCTACCAGACCGACGGCGGTCCAACCGGCCGGGACCTCGCCGAGCACCGCCGCCGACAGGACGATCCCGAACACCGGGGTCAGGAACGTCCACGCACTGAGGATGTCGAGCCGCGACCGACCAGCCTCGATGAACCAGACCACAGTGGTCGCGGCGGTCCCGACCAGGGCGAGGAAGGCCAGCGACGCGACGAAGCGGGGCGTCCATGCGATCACCGGCGCCCCCTCCACGGCGCCGGCCAGGACCACCAGCGCCACACCACCGATGACGAAGTGCCATCCCGCGGCCACGACCACGTCAATCCCGCCCAACCGGCGGGCCAGCAGGGTGCCAGCGGTGATGGCCACCGCAGCCAGCAAGGACAGGGCCGCACCGCTGCCGCCTCCCCCGGGCAGCGCCACCAACACCAGACCCGTGAACCCGACCACCAGGGCCCCGGCCGTGCGCCCAGAAACCGCCTCGCCGTAGAGCCACCATGCGGGCAGCAGGATCAGCAACGGCTGGGCATTCGAGAGCACCGCGGCCGTGCCGGTCGCCAGCCCGGCGACCCCCCCGAACATGGCCGCGAACGCCACCGTGACGTTCACCAGACCAAGAACGGTGATCAGGCCCCACGCACGCCCGCCGGCGGGAGCCGGGCGGCGCTGCACGCCCGCCACGGCCAACAAGGCCACCCCGGCCACGATCGCGCGCAGGGCAGCGAACCACAGGAGGGGCGCGTCCCGCAGACCGATCCGGATAACGACGAAACACGCACCGTAGGCGGCCGTGATCCACAGCATCCGCAGGGGCTTGGGGCGCCGAAGCCCCCCGGACGCCATAGAGGCCGGGGAGATGGGCGCGCTAGGGCTGGCGCTCAACGTGCGATCCTTACCGCTGACCCGCGGGTGCGGGTTCCGGGTCCGGCTCGGAGGCCGGCACGGCCCCGACCGGGGCCGAGGGGGCGGCGGCTGCTGCGGGCAGGTTCAGCCGCTTGAGCAGCAGGGCGTTGACCGCGACGATCAGCGAGGACCCGGACATCGACAGGGCCGCGATCTCCGGTCGCAGGACGAGCCCGAACGCGGGCGCGAAGACACCGGCCGCGATCGGCAGCGCTAGCACGTTGTAGCCGATGGCCCAGCCCAGGTTCTGCCGCATCTTGCGGACCGTGCCCTTTCCGATGCGGAGCGCGACAGGCACGTCCAGCGGGTCCGAGCGCATGAGCACGACGTCGGCGGCCTCGATCGCCACGTCAGTCCCGGCCCCGATGGCGATGCCGAGGTCGGCGGTGGCCAGGGCAGGGGCGTCGTTGACGCCGTCGCCAACCATCGCCACCCGCTTGCCGGCCCGCTGTAGCTCAGCGATCTTCTCGGCCTTGTCGCCGGGCAGGACCTCGGCGATCACGGTGTCGATGCCGAGCTGCTCGCCGATGCGTTGGGCGGTCGCCTCGTTGTCGCCGGTCAGCATGACGACCTCAATCCCGGCCTCGTGCATGGCGGCGACTGCTGCGGCGGCCGTCTCCCGGGCCGCGTCGGCGAGGGCGATCACCCCAACGGCCTTCCCATCTACGGCGATCAGCACCGCGGTCCGTCCGGCCGCGGCCAGCTCGTCCCGACGCCCCGCCAGGGCGCCGAGGTCGATCTTCTCGGCCGTCATTAGGCGGCGGTTTCCCACCAACACGCGGCGGCCGTCGACGTCGGCCCCGGCGCCGTGGCCCGGGACGTTGCGGAAGTTGGTCAGCTTCAGGGATGCCACCCCTTGGTCGGCCGCGTGCTGGTCGATTGCGCGGGCCAGCGGGTGCTCGGACTCGCGTTCAACGGCTGCCACCAGAGCCAGCATCTCGTCCTCGGCCATGCCCTCGGCGACCACGTCGGTGACCTCCGGCTCGCCCTTGGTCAGGGTGCCCGTCTTGTCCATCACGACCGTGTCGATCCTGGCCGAGGTCTCCAGGGCGGTCGCATTCTTGAACAGCACCCCCCGCCCAGCCCCCAGACCAGTGCCGACCATGATCGCAGTCGGCGTGGCCAGCCCCAGCGCGTCGGGGCAGGTGATGACCACGACGGTGATCGCGAACAGCATCGCCGTCTGCAGGCTCGCGCCGGTAGCCATCCAGACCAGGAATGTGGTGGTGCCACCGATCAAGGCAACAAGAACCAGCCAGAACGCGGCCTTGTCGGCCAGCCGCTGCCCGGGTGCCTTGGAGTTCTGCGCCTCCTGGACCATGGCGACGATCTGGGCCAGAGCGGTGTCCGCGCCGACCTTGCTCGCCCGGGCCCGCAGCGTCCCGGTGATGTTGATCGAGGCGCCGATCACCTCAGAGCCTGGAACCTTGGCCACAGGCATGCTCTCCCCGGTCACCAGCGACTCGTCGAGGTCGGACTCGCCCTCCTCGACCACCGCATCGACGGGGACCTTCGAACCTGGACGCAGCAACAGCAGGTCACCGACCCGGACCTCGGCGGTGGGCACCTCGACGGGCTCGCCGTCGCGCAGCACCAAGGCCTTGGCCGGAGCCAGCTCGAGCAGCGTTCTAACGGCGTCGTTCGCCCCTCCCCGGGCCCGCATCTCGAACCAGTGCCCCAGCAGCACGAAGGAGGTCAGCACCGTGGCCGCCTCGTAGAAGACCTCCCCACCACCGGTGAGGGTGATCGCCAGGCTGTACAACCAGCCCGTACCCACACCGACTGCCACCAGGACCATCATGTCCAGGGTCTTGGCCCGCAGCGCCCGGTAGGCGCCGTTAAAGAAGATCCACGC
>JAYSQK010000537.1:0-10818 GCA_043721555.1 Frankiales bacterium | reverse complement strand
CGCATCCTCGAGCTCGGCGCCGAGCAGGACGGCTCGGTGTTCAACATGGCCCACATGGGCCTTCGGATGGCCCAGCGTCGCAACGGCGTGGCCAAGCTGCACGGCATCGTCAGCCGGGGGATGTTCGCCGATCTGTGGTCGGGGTTCGACACCGCCGAGGTGCCGATCAGCTCGGTGACCAACGGGGTGCACGCCCCGACCTGGGTCGCCCGCGAGGTGATGGAGCTGGCCGCCCGTGAGGCGAGCCCACTCATCAACACCGACGCCAAGGGCTGGGAGGACATCGCCAAGGTCGCCGACACCAGCATCTGGGCGCTCCGCCGGGTGCTGCGTGAGCGCCTCGTCCAGGAGGTCCGTCGCCGGCTACGCCAGTCCTGGCTCCAGCGCGGCGCCACCGAGGCCGAGCTCGGCTGGACCGCCTCGGTGTTCGACCCCGACGTGCTCACGATCGGCTTCGCCCGCCGGGTCCCGTCGTACAAGCGGTTGACGCTGATGATGCGTGACCCCGACCGACTGACCGCGCTGCTGCTCGACCCGGATCGGCCGATCCAGTTGGTCATCGCCGGCAAGTCCCACCCGGCCGATGACGGCGGCAAGGAGCTCATCCAGCAGATCGTCCGCTTCGCTGACGGCCGGGACGTGCGGCACCGGATCGTGTTCCTGCCTGACTACGACATCGGCATGGCCCGCTACCTCTACGGCGGTTGCGACGTCTGGCTCAACAATCCGCTCCGCCCGCTCGAGGCCTGTGGCACCAGCGGGATGAAGAGCGCGCTCAACGGCGGCCTCAACCTGTCGATCCTGGACGGTTGGTGGGATGAGATGTACGACGGGGAGAACGGCTGGGCGATTCCGACCGCTGACGGTGTCGACGATCCCAGCCGGCGCGACGATCTCGAGGCGACCGCGTTCTACGAGCTGGTCGAGAAGCAGGTCCGGACCCGGTTCTACGACGTCGATGCGGGCGGCGTCCCGCAGCGCTGGGTCGACATGGTCCGGCACACCCTGCAGACCCTCGGCCCCAAGGTGCTGGCCACCCGGATGGTTCGTGACTACGTGCACGAGCTCTACACGCCCGCCGCGAAGGCGTCGAGAGCCCTTGCGCAGCAAGGGTTCGCCCCCGCCAAACACCTCTCGGCGTGGCGCGCGGAGGTCACCGCGAAGTGGCCGGGCGTCCGCGTCCTGAGCGTCGATGCCAGCGGGATGGACGACGCCCCGCAGGTCGGCGCGACGATGACGGTGCTCGCGACCGTCGACCTCGCCGGGCTGCGCCCGGAGGACGTCACGGTCGAGGCGGTCTACGGCCGGGTCGATGAGCACGACGACCTGCACCGGCCAACCTGCGCGCCGCTGCGGCAGACCGGCACCGGCGACGACGGCCTGCCGCGGTTCGAAGGGCAGGTGCCGCTCGAGCGGGCCGGCTCGTTCGGCTACACCGTCCGGGTCCTGCCGCATTCAGCGCTGCTGCCCGGCGACGCCGATCTCGGGCTGCTCGCCCAGGCCTGAGCGCATGTGCTTCTCCGTCACCGCCGATCTCGTGGTCGGCACGGCGCTGCTCCCGGTTGCTGTCCTGTCCCTTCGCGAGGTCCGGTGCCGCCGGGAACTGGCGTTCGCGGCCCTGCCGGCGGTGTTCGCCGTCCACCAGCTGATCGAGGCGCTGGTCTGGGCCCGGCTCGCCGGCAACGTGTCGGCTGATGTCGGCGAGGCGGCGGTGCTCGCCTACGTGCTCATCGCCCTGCCGCTCCTGCCCACCCTGCTGCCGCTCGCGGTGCTGCTGCTCGAGCCGCGCGGCGCGCGACTGCGGGTGGCGCCGTTCGTGGCCCTCGGTCTGGTCGTCTCGGCCTACCTGGGAGCGGCGGTCCTGTCGCGTCCGGTGCACGTGATCGAGCACCCGCACGGCCTGGAGTACGTCACCGCCGTCGACAACGGCGACGTGTGGGCGGTGCTCTACATCGTGGCGGTGATCGGCCCGGCACTGCTGTCGGGCTACCCGTCGATCGTGGCGTTCGGCGGGCTCAACCTCGTCGGCATCGCGACCGTGCTCGTGCTCTACGCCGAGGCCTTCGACTCGCTGTGGTGCATCTACGCCGCCGCCGCGTCGGTGCTGGTCCTGTTGCACATGTCCCGCCGTCGGCGCCTCCCGGACCCGCACCGACTGCACGGCCTCCCGCTGCAGCCCGTCGTCAGCAGCTGACCGCCATGCGGGTGCTGCTCGTGGACGACGACCCCCTCGTCATCAGGATCCTCCGCTCGCTGCTGAGCCGGGAGGGTTGGGATGTGCTTGCGGCAGGTTCGCTGGCCGAGGCGCGACCGCTGCTCGACGGGGTCGACGCGATCATCGTCGACGGGCAGCTGCCGGACGGGCACGGCCTGGAGTTGCTGCAGGAGCCGGTCGTGCAGCAGCAGCAGCCACGGGTGGTCCTGCACACCGGCACGATGCCCAGCCAGCCGGTCGGCGTCCCGGTGGTGCTCAAAGGGGACGGCGCCGAGGCGATCATGGCGGCGCTGGGTCGGACAACCTAGGCCGCTGACTCGAAGCCGCTGCGGGTCATCACGCCCCACTCGGAGCGGCCGCGCAGGAAGCCGACGATGCCCTTCAGCCGCCAGAAGACGGTCAGCTGGCGGTAGCCGAGCGGCTCGACGACCGACCACAGGGCGAGCCGGCACAGGTCGCCGCGCGAGGGTGGCGGGTGCGAGGTGCAGGTGTCCAGCAGCACCGCGAGCAGCGAGAGCAGGACGGCGAAGCAGTAGGCGAGCACGAAGATGGCGATCGCGAAGGGCACGTCGATCGCCCCCAGCGCGATGAGCAGGGCGAACATGACCAGACCGACGGCCTCGATGACCGGGGCCAGCAACTCGACCATCAGGAAGTACGGGTAGACCACCAACCCGAGCACCCCGTCGCGGGGGTTGAAGATCGACCCGCGGTAGTCCCAGAGCACCTGGGACAGCCCCCGGTGCCAGCGGTCCCGCTGCCGGCCGAGGACCTTGACCGAGTCCGGCACCTCGGTCCAGGCGACCGGGTCCGGCACGAAGTGCACCCGTGACGGCACGCCGTCGCGCCCCCTGCGGCGCAGCCGAGCGACGAGCTCCATGTCCTCGCCCACCGAACCGTGCAGGTAGCCGCCGGTCGACAGCACGTCCTCGCGGCGGAACAGGCCGAAGGCCCCGGAGATGATCAGGTTGCCGCCCAGCCGGTTCCAACCGAGCCGGCCGAACAGGAACGCCCGCACATACTCCACCGACTGCACGCCAGCGAGCCAGGTGCCGGGGGTGCGGACGTTGTTCACCCGGCCCAGCCGCACCTCGCTGCCGTTGGCCACCCGGATGGTGCCGCCGGCCGCGACGCAGTCGTCGGTGTCCAGGAAGGGCCGGACCATCCGCAGCAGGGCGTCCGGCTCGACCAGGGTGTCGGCGTCGATGGCGCACACCAGGTCCCCCGTCCCGACGCAGAGCCCGGTGTTCAGCGCGTCTGCCTTGCCGCCGTTCTCCTTGTCGACGACCACCAGGGCAGGCGTCGTCCGCGAGCGCAGGACCGCCCGGACCGTGGCGATCGGCAGCACCTGACGGAAGGTCTGCGGGACCGGCACCAGGTCAAAGGCCTCGATCAGCACGCGCATCGTGTCGTCTGAGGACCCGTCGTTGATGACGACCACCTCGAGCTGCGGATACATCAGCGTCAACAGGGCCGTGACGCTCGCCACGGCGGTCGCCTCTTCGTTGTACGCCGGGGCGAGCACGCTCACCCGGGGCAGCACGGTGGAGGACAGCATCCGCTGGCGCAGCGCGAACCGGGTGCTTCGCCGGTGCTCACGCAGGTCCAGGCCGGCGGCGACCAGCAGGGTCAGCTGCAGGGCACTGACGAGCAGGACGTAGCTCAGCAGCAGCACGTTGAAGATCCGGGCGACCCCCAGCACGGTCAGCGTCATACGTGCACGGGTTGCTTGGCCGGCCGCATGTCCACCGTCTCGTCGAGCGGCTCGGGGCCCGGCTGCTCCGGCTGGGCCGGAGGCAGGCCGAGGGCGACCCGGGCCGCGTCGGCGGCGAAGCGGTCGGGCCCGCGCATCGCGTGCAGCAGCAGCAGTCGGCCGGCCCCGTCCAGCCGGGTCAGCGCTACGGCGGCCGCCGCGCGCACCCCGTGGTCGCGGTCCGAGAGCGCCGCGGCCACGCGGCCGGCGAGCGACCTGGCGCCGAGGCGCCCGAGCGCGGCGACGGCCTCGGCGCGGACCCGGCCGTCGGGGTCCGACAGCGCCGGGACGAACGCCTCGACCCGCTCGCCGAGGACGGCCAGGGTGCGCACGGCAGCGGCCCGTACGTCGGGACGGGCGTCGATGAGGAACCGGCCGGTGGCCGGCAGCAGGGCCTCCTCAGCGGACGCCGCGCAGGCCCGCAGGAGCAGCAGCAGCGTCCGGGTCTGCTCCGAGGGGAGCGCGCTGGCGCGCAGCGGCCGGGGGAGCGTCCCGGCCGACCCGGCCCGCCCGGACGGCACGGTGACCACCACCAGGCCCGGCGCGACCGTCGCGGTGTGCGCCGCGCCGGTGGCGGACGGCTCCCTCGTCTGGGAGTCCAGCGCGGCCTGGCTGGCCGCGCTGTCGTGCTGCGCGGCCAGGCTGTCCTGCTCGCGCAGCTCGTCCAGGGCGAGCACCCGCGTGCCGCACAGCGCGTCGTACAGGGCCTGGCTGCTGCCGGCCGCGCGGCGCGTCAGGGCGTCGAGGGCCGCGTGCCGGACGGCGGGAGTCGGATCGTCCAGCAGCGAGACGAGCCGCCGCAGCAGCCGCGGATCGGACCGGCCGCCCGCCAGGCTCGCCGCCAGCGTCCGGACCCGGGGGTCGTGATCGGCGAGCGCCGCCCGGATGACGACGTCACCGACGCCCAGCGGGTGCAGGATCCGCAGACCTCTCGCCCGGCGTACCCACCGCCGGCTGCCCAGGTCACGCAGGCCCTGCTGCCTGACCTCGCCCACCCAGGGCACCTGTTCGCGCAGGCTGCTGCCGTCGAGGCGGTCGGCCAGCTCCAGCACGATCGAGCGCCGTATCCGGCTCGATCGGGGTCGCGCCAGGGGTCCGGTCGACCTGGCCGCGAGCAGGCCGACGATGGCCCGCCGGCGGCGGACCCGGCAGTCTCGGACGGTCAGGCAGGTGCACAGGGCGGCGAGCGACAGGGCAGCCATGACGGATGCCGCGACGACCAGCAGCCTGAGCACGTCAGGTCCGGCCGGGCAGCTGCTTCACGCGGGCCAGCAGCACGGGGAGGGAGACCGGCTTGGTGACGTGGTCGCTGGCACCGAGCTCCAGCGTGCCCAGCACGTCCTGCTCGCTGCCGCGTGCGGAGAGCACGACGACGCGGGTGTGCTTCAGCAGCCCGCGGTCACGCAGGTTGCGCAGGACCGAAAAGCCGTCCAGTCCGGGCAGGTCGATGTCGAGCAGGATGAGTTCCGGTAGGTCGTCGGCGGACAGCCGCTCGACCGCGGCGAGCCCGTCGGACACATGGGTCACCTCGCAGCCGGACTCCAGCAGGGCCCGGGTCAGCAGGGACACCATCAACTCGTCGTCCTCGACGATCAGCACCCGGGTGCCCGGCCGGGTGATCCGCGGGGCCGGCTCCTCGGTCACCGGTTCGGCGGCCGTCGTGATGGCCGTTCGGATGCCGAGGGCGAGTTCGGCCAGCAGCGTCCCGGCGTCGGCGGCGATCGGCTCCTGCAGCAACAGCTCGGACGCCTCGCGGGCGAGCGCCGAGCCCCGCTTGACCCCGAACGTGCCCAACGAGATCAGCTGATGGGCCGTCGTACGGGCAGCGGCCAGCGCCGCGTCGTCAATGCCGCCGGTCATGAGCAGCTCGATGGCAGCCAGCTCGAGCACGTCGACCCGGTCGAGCAGGGTCTGGCGGGAGAGTCGGAGCAGCCGGTCGATGGTCGTGCGGCGGTTCTCGGTCGTCACCCCTGGTGTCTCGACCGCGTGCGCAGCGCCTTGAGCAGCAGCACCGACCGGTTTGTCATCGGTACGGCGGCGCCGGCGGCCAGGGTCCCGCCGGTCGGGGCGCCCGTGGTGTCGAGCATCAGCTCGTAGCCCGTCGCCCAGGGCTGCCCGGGCAAGGTGAAGGGCAGTTCCTGCGCGCCGGCGTGTAGCACCAGCAGGAAGCTCTCGTCGAGGATCGGCTCGCCGTGGGGTCCCCTTGAGCGGATGCCGCCGCCGTTCAAGAACATCGCGAGCGTCTGGCTGGCCGGGTCGAACCAGCGGGTGTCGTCCAGCTCCTGGCCGTCCGGACCGAACCAGGCGAGGTCCTTGACGCCGTCCGCGTCGACGGACATGCCCGAGAAGAAGGCCTTCTGCCGAAAGACCGGGTGTTGCTTGCGCAGCTGCACGAGCTGGGTGACCAGCTCGCGCACCGCGACTGCCTCGTCGTCCAGGGTCCAATCGAGGTAGGACAGCGGCCCGTCCTGGCAGTAGGCGTTGTTGTTGCCGCGTTGCGTGCGCCGCAATTCGTCGCCCATCGACAGCATCGGGACGCCGGTCGACAGCAGCAGCGTGGCCAGCAGGTTGCGGACCTGCCGGTGGCGCAGCGCCTGGACGGCGGGGTCGTCGGTTTCGCCCTCCACCCCGCAGTTCCACGACCGGTTGTCGGCCTCCCCGTCGCGGCCGTCCTCGCCGTTGGCGTCGTTGCGCTTGTGTTCGTAGGTCGTCAGGTCGCGCAGCGTGAAGCCGTCGTGCGCCGTCACGAAATTGATCGAGGCGTAGGGCCGGCGGCCGTCGTCCTGATAGAGGTCGCTCGAGCCGGACAGCCGGTAGGCCAGCTCGCGCACGCCCTGCTGCTGCCCGCGCCAGACGTCGCGGGCCGTGTCGCGGTATTTGCCGTTCCACTCGGTCCACAGTGGCGGGAACTCACCGACCTGGTAGCCGCCCTCGCCCACGTCCCACGGCTCGGCCACCAGCTTGACCTGCGACACGACCGGGTCCTGCTGGATCACGTCGAAGAAGGCCGACAGCTTGTCGACGTCGTGGAACGACCTGGCCAGCGCCGACGCGAGATCGAAGCGGAACCCGTCGACGTGCATCTCGGTCACCCAGTAGCGCAGCGAATCCATGATGAGCTGCAGGACGTGCGGGGAGCGCACGTCCAGGGTGTTGCCGCAGCCGGTGTAGTCGCGGTAGCGGTCCCGCTGGCCGTCCTCGGTGCGGTAGTAGGACAGGTTGTCGATCCCGCGGAACGACAGGGTCGGACCGGTCTCATCGCCCTCGGCGGTGTGGTTGTAGACGACGTCGAGCAGCACCTCGATGTCGGCCGCGTGCAGCGCCCGGACCATCGCCTTGAACTCGCGCACCTGCTCCCCCCGGGAGCCGCTGGCTGCATAGCCGGCGTGCGGGGCGAAGTAGCCGACCGAGTTGTAGCCCCAGTAGTTCGTCAGCCCCTTGCGCAGCAGATGCGGCTCGGAGACGAAATGGTGCACCGGCATCAACTCGACCGCGGTGACCCCGAGCCCGGTCAGGTGCTCGATCGCGGCGGGGTGCGCCAGCCCGGCGTACGTCCCGCGAAGCGCCGGCGGGATATCCGGATGGAGTGCGGTGAACCCCTTGACGTGCAGCTCGTAGATGACCGTGTCGGACCAGGCGTGGTGCGGCCGGTGATGGTCGGTGCCCCAAGGGAAGACGTCATGCACCACGACGGACTTCGGGACGTACGCCGCACTGTCGCGGTGCTCCTGCTGGAAATCCTTGCCCGGCACCGAGCCGAAGACCGCCTCGTCGAGGGTGAACGCACCCTCGATGGCGCGGGCGTAGGGATCGATGAGCAACTTGCCGGGGTTGTAGCGCAGCCCCTGTGCCGGGTCGAAGGGCCCGTCGACCCGGAAGCCGTAGCGCTGACCGGGTCCGACCTGCGGCAGGTAGCCGTGCCAGACGTGGTAGGTCGACTCCTCGAGCGGGATCCGCGTCTCGACGCCGTCGTCGTCGAACAGGCAGACGTCGACGGCCTCGGCGCCCTGGCTGAACAGCGCCATGTTGGTGCCCTCACCGTCCCAGGTAGCGCCGAGCGGGGCCGGCCGGCCGGGCCAGGGGCGGGTCACGACGCCGGCGGCTCGTGGCCGGGACCACCGGCGTGCAGGGCGGCATGCCGGTCGGCGAGCGCCTCGTGCGAACGGCTCAGCAGCGGTTCGGCATGGGACAGCACGAGATGCCCGAGCGCCTTCTCGTGGTCGGCGAGCAGGTCGGCCCAACCGTCGACCAGGTCGCCCGCGGCCACCAGCGCCTCCAGCCGGACCCGCAGCGGTAGGAGCAGCAGGGCCCGCTCTAGCTCGGCCACCAATTCGGCCGGGAGCACGCTGCGCGGCCCGGCGTCGCGGGCCGGGTGCGGCAGCCGGTCGAGCTCGAGCAGCTCCTCCTCGTCGTCCTCGTCGTCGAATTCCTCGTCGTCGTCCTCGTCCGGCTCGTCGTCCTCGTCGTCGTAGTCGGCTTGGACCTCGTCGAGTGACAACCCCGCCTCGGCCGCCCACCGGCCCTCCTCGGCCAGGTCGATCTCGTCGGGTAGGGCGGTGAAGAACGCGTCCTGCCAGCCCTCGATCAGCTCGGCGGCCGCCTCACATCGCTCCAGCGCGCCACCCAGATCCCCCTCGACCGGGAGCAGCAGGCCGCGCTGCAGGACCGCGGCGGCGTCGCCCGGCAGGTCGAGCAGGGGGTCGGCGGAGGAGACGGTGTGCACGACACCGCGGGAGTCACGGAACATGGCCGAAGACTAGGGTGCGGCGACGTCAACGAGGAGGCAGCAGTGGGCGAGTTCGTGCGGCTCGAGGTCGACGGTGCGGTCGGGACGATCCGGCTGGACCGGCCGAAGATGAATGCCCTGGACGCCCAGATGCAGGACGAGATCCGGCTCTGCGCCCTCGAGGCCGGCGAGCGCGACGACGTCCGGGCCGTGGTCATCTACGGCGGTGAGCGGGTCTTCGCCGCCGGCGCCGACATCAAGGAGATGAAGGACAAGTCCCTGGTGGACATGCTCGTAGCCGCCGATCGGCTGCAGGAGTGCTTCAAGACCGTCGCCCACATCCCCAAGCCGGTCATCGCGGCCATCACCGGTTTCGCCCTCGGCGGCGGCTGCGAACTGGCGATGTGCGCCGACTTCCGGGTCGTCGCCGACAACGCCAAGCTGGGCCAGCCCGAGGTCCTGCTCGGGATCATCCCCGGGGCCGGCGGCACCCAGCGGCTGTCCCGCCTGATCGGGCCGGCCAAGGCCAAGGACCTGTGCTTCACCGGCCGGTTCGTCCACGCCGAGGAAGCACTCCGGATCGGTCTGGCCGACGTGGTTGTGCCCCCCGCCGAGGTCTACAGCACCGCGCTGGCGATGGCCGGCCGATACGCGGGTGGCCCGGCGATCGCCATCCGCGCCGCCAAGAAGGCGATCGACGAAGGCCTTGAGATGGATCTGGACGCCGCACTGCGCCTCGAGTCCACCCTGTTCGCCGGCCTGTTCGCCACCGATGACCGCGCCATCGGGATGACCAGCTTCGTCGAGAACGGCCCCGGCAAGGCCGTCTTCACCGGCCGCTGACCCCCGCCCAGCCCCATTCCCGGCCCCCTCCCGGTGATCCACGGAAGGTTGGGCACCTCCGCAGAGATCATCTGCGTGCCCCGGCTTCCGTGGATCATGCGCAGCGGGGGGGCCGGCGGCGTGGGGGAGATCACGCTGGAGCGCCGGTGCCACGGTGTTACGGCTGGGTAATGTCAAGCGGACTCCCCCGAGTTGCACCCCGGCAAGGTGGCCGGGACCCTCAGGACAAGCCCGGCGCGGGCAGCCCGCGCAACCCCTACCGAGGAGGTCGGCGCCCGAGCATGAACATCGTCGTACTGGTGAAGCAGGTCCCCGACACCTGGGCCGAGCGCAAGCTCAATGACGCCGACAAGACCCTCGATCGGGCCTCGGTCGACGTCGTCATGAACGAGATCGACGAGTACGCCGTCGAGGAGGCCCTGCGCATCAAGGAGGCCCAGGGCGGTGAGGTCACCATCCTCACGATGGGTCCGGATCGCGCAATCGAGACCATCCGCAAGGCGCTGTCGATGGGCGCCGACAAGGCGGTCCACCTGTCCGACGACGCGCTGCACGGCTCCTGCGCCATCCAGACGTCGTACGCCATCGCCAAGGTCCTCGGGACCCTCGAGTACGACCTGGTGCTGCTCGGCTCGGAGTCCACCGACGCCCGCCTGGCGATCATGGCCCCGCTGCTGGCGGAGCGGCTCGGCCTGCCGCAGTTGTCCGGTGCCCGCAAGGTCACCGCGGAGGGCAGCACGGTCCGGATCGAGCGGCAGACCGAGAACGGCTACGACGTGGTCGAGGCGTCCACCCCGGCCGTCATCAGCGTCGTCGAGAAGATCAACGAACCGCGCTACCCGTCGTTCAAGGGGATCATGGCGGCCAAGAGCAAGCCGCTGACGACGCTCGCGCTGGCCGATGCCGGGATCGAGGCTGACCAGGTGGGCCTGGCCAACGCCACCAGTCAGGTCAGTGAGTTCAGCAACCGGCCGCCGCGGCAGGCCGGCCAGATCGTCAAGGACGAGGGCGACGGCGGCACGAAGGTCGTCGAGTTCCTCGCATCGCAGAAGTTCGTCTGAGAGGGCTGGCAGTCATGACAGAGGTACTCGTACTCGTCGAGCACATCGACGGCACCCCCAAGAAGGTCACCTTCGAGCTGCTCACCGCCGCGCGGGCCCTCGGCGAGCCGTCCGCGGTCTTCCTCGGCGCGCCCGGCCAGTCGGCCGCCGCGATCGACAAGCTCGCGCAGTACGGCGCGGCGAAGGTCTACGTCGCCGAGTCCGACGACATCGCCAGCTA
>JAYSQK010000536.1:0-3713 GCA_043721555.1 Frankiales bacterium | reverse complement strand
TGGATCGCGCTGGCCTTCGTGGTCGCCGGGGTGCTGCTGTTGGCCGCCTCCTGGTGGCGGGTCGGGCGCCTGCTGGACCTCCTCTCCTCGCGCGCCGTCCTCATCGTCGCCGGCCTCTGGGCGCTCCCACTGCTTGCCGCGCCTCCGCTGTTCAGCCGAGACGTCTACGCGTACGCCGGGCAAGGGCATCTCGTCGCCTCGGGGGTGGATCCCTACACCTACGGCCCGGGGGTGCTGTTCGACAAGTTCGGCGGGGCGGTCGACAACATCTGGGCGTTCACCCCCGCGCCGTACGGACCGGTGTGGCTCTGGCTGTCCGGTCGGGTCGTCGCCCTCACCGGTGATCACGTCGTGGCCTCGGTGCTCATGTTGCGGCTGGTCGCAGTCGGCGGCCTGTTGCTCATCGCCTGGGGGCTGCCGGTGCTCGCCCGCGCGCACGGTGTCCCGGCGCAGCGCGCCCTGTGGCTGGGCCTGGCGAACCCGTTCGTCCTGCTGCACGGCGTCGGCGGTGCGCACAACGACACCGTGATGGTGGGGCTGCTGGTCTGCGGCCTTGCCGTCGCCGGCTCCTCCACCCGCCGGCTCGTCGCCTCGGCCGCGCTCATCACCCTCGCGGCACTGGTCAAACTCCCGGCCGCGGCTGCCCTTGCCTACCTGCCGATCGCCGTGCCCGGCGGCTGGCGGGTGCGGGTCAGGTCGGCCGCGTTGGTGGGCGTCACCGCAGCCGTCACCGCGGTGGCGTTGACCAGCGCGTCGGGGCTCGGTTGGGGCTGGCTGCGCACCCTCGACGCCGGCAGCGCCCGGCTGTCGGTGTGGTCCCCGCTGACCGGCGTGGGGGTGCTCGCCGGGAAGGCCCTAAGTGGCCTCGGCATCGTCGAGACGCCCGGCGCGGTGCTGCGTCTCGTGCTCGCCGGCGGCCTGCTCGCCGCCGGCATCACCGGCGTGGCGCTGCTCTCGCGAGCCAGTCGGGTGGGCCCGCTGCGCGCCCTCGGCCTGACCCTGGTGAGCGTCGTCGCGCTCGCCCCGGTCGTCCAGCCGTGGTACCTGCTGTGGGGTCTGGTCCTGCTGGCCGCGGTCGGCGGCGAGAAGGTCCCCCTCGCGCTCGCCGCGCTGTCGGTCGCGCTGTGTCTCTCGGTCCTGCCAAATGGCCGCACCCTGATCCAGCCGCCCCTCTACGGCTTGCCGGTCCTGGCCGCCGTGGCCGTCGCCGCGGTCGGGGTGCGCCGCTGGTCAGGGGGCCTGCGCCCCGGCGTACGCCAGACTGCGCCACTGTGAGCAAGGCAGCACTCGACGCGGCCGGGATCCGGGACCCGGCCCTGCGGGCGTCGTACGAGGCGTGCCGGCGGCTGAACGCCTCGCACGGCAAGACCTACTACCTCGCGACCTTGCTGCTGCCGGCCTGGAAACGGCCCTACGTGCACGCGCTCTACGGCTTCGCCCGCTACGCAGACGAGATCGTCGACGACCTCGGCTCGACGCTGACCGACGCCGAGAAGGCCGACTGGTTGATCGGCTGGGGCGCGCAGTTCGTGACCGATGTCGAGGCGGGCGGTTCGGACCACCCGATCTCGCGCGCCGTCGTCGACACCGTCCGCCGCTGGGACATCCCGATGGCGCACATCGAGGCGTTCCTGCACTCGATGCGGATGGACCTCACCGTCACGAGCTACCAGACCTACGACGAGCTGATGGTCTACGTGCACGGGTCGGCAGCGGTCATCGGGCTCGAGATGGTGCCGGTGCTCGAGCCGGTCGTGCCGCGCGAAGTGGCCGAGCCCTACGCCGCCGACCTCGGGGTGGCCTTCCAGCTGAGCAATTTCATCCGCGACGTCGGGGAGGATCTGCTGCGCGGGCGGGTCTACCTGCCGATGGAGGACCTGGCGGCGTTCGGGGTGACCAGGGAGCATCTCGAGCACGGCGTGGTCGACGGGCCGGTGCGCCGGCTGCTGGCGTTCGAGGTGGCCCGCACCCGGGAGATCTACCGCAGCGCCGGGCAAGGGGTGCGGCTGCTGCACCCCACCTCACGGCCGTGCATCGAGACCGCCTTGGCGCTGTACGGCGGGATCCTCGACGAGGTCGAGCGCGCCGACTACCAGGTGCTCACCCAGCGGGTCTCGGTCGGGCCCGGTCGGCGCGCGGCGGTCGCCGGACCCGGCCTGCTGCGGGCCTGGCAGGCCCGGCGGTGAGGTTTCCGCCGGGCGTTGAGCGGTGACGCCGGCAGGGTGAGCAGCAACCAGGACCCCAGCCCGAGCACAGCTTCTGACGGCGACACCCCACCGGTGGAGGGATCGATGTCGGCGACATCCGGCGGGCGGGACGAGCCCAACACCGGGCCGGTCAGCGGCAACCGCACGCCAATGATCATCACGCTGACATTGCTGGCCCTCATCGTCGTCATGACAGCTGTGCTGATCGGCGCCAGCTTCATCGCCAGCTAACCCGACCCCCTACGCGGCGATCTTGACGGTCTTGTCGCCCCTCTCGGGGTGTCGCCGACCAGATCGTCAAGATCGCCGTGCGGTGGGGGGCTTCAGCTGTCTTCCGCGGAAGACAACGTGCCCCCGCGGGCGAGTGCCGGCTTCGCCGCAGGGGACTGCGCGCTGAGGGTTGGCACCACGGCTGCTCGACGCGCGGGCCTGGCGAAGTCATAGCTGGCCCGTCTCGACGGCGGGTCCCGCGATTCCGGCTGGCCTCGTCGTTGAGCTCAGTCGCGGCACGGTGCTGTCTGGGTGCGTCGCCGACCAAACGGGCACGATCGCCATCACCGGGCCGCGAGACTCCCCGACGCGCCGTACCGTCTCGTGTCGTGAATTCCGACCCTCCAGGACGCCCGAAATCACGACACGAGACGGTACGGGTCGGTACGCCGGGGCACCTGCTGCCCGCTGAACCCGGTGCCCGCTGAACCCGCTGCCCGCTGAACCCGGTGCCCACTGAACCCGGTGCCCACTGAACCCGGTGCCCGCGCCCCGGCCCGGTGCCCGCCGCTCCCGGACCGGCGGCCCGCTGACGACCCTCCGACCACTGCCGCGCGCCACCCGCCCCGAACGTGACGATCTTGACGGTCTTGTCGCAGGTATCGGCGTGTCGCCGACCAGATCGTCAAGATCGCCATGGTGCGGGCGGCTGCGGCCGTCTTCCGCGGAAGACGGCGGCGGACAAGACGTTGGGAGCGACCGACGCTCTCACCGCCCCGTACGACGATGCCGCCGCCCAGCCCCGGCCCTGAACCTGGCCCCGGCTCGTCCCACCCAGGTGGCTTGTCGCGCGAACCGGAGTGGCTCACGGTGCGTCCTAGCAGCATGAGGACCCGCGTCGGCTGTCTCGCCGTCATCGCGCTGACCGCCTGCGCGGCCCACACGTCCGCACGCCCGAGCGGGCGGCAACCCGTGGGGAGGCAGAGCGGTACGACCCCCGGAAGCCCGCTCGCGCTCCCATGGCCGCCGCCGCAGCCGTGCCGGCTGCCGGGACGCGCGGCTGACCTCGACGCGCTTCGCGCGGGCTCGGACCTCGTTGCGCTTGGGCACCTCAGTTCCGAGAGGGCGGTCCAGACGGGCAACAGTGTTCTGCAGACCAGCGTGCTGACGATCACGCGGACCCTTGAGGCCCGCGACTATGCAAAGCGCCTCAAGGTCACGGTCATCACGAACGGTCCGGCTGACCACGCCATCTCTCCGGCGGGGACCTATCTGATGTTCCTCAGCGATGAGGGT
>JAYSQK010000535.1:0-7312 GCA_043721555.1 Frankiales bacterium | reverse complement strand
GGAAGGCGAACCGACACTACTGGCGCGCCGACTACCGCGGCTGGGTCGAGTTCTTCGCATCACAGGTCGTCACCGAACCGCACTCGACCAAGCAGTGGGAGGACCTTGTCAGCTGGGGTCTGCAGACCAACGCCGAAACCCTGCTGCACACGGTCTCGGTGCGGCCGGCGCCCAGCGCAGCCGACGCGGAGCGGGTCTGCCGCGCGGTCCAGTGCCCGGTGCTCGTCGTACACGGAGATCAGGACGCCGTCGTGCCGTACGAGACCGGCGTGGCGTTGGCCGATTGGACCGGCGGGGCGCTGTTGACGATCCCCGGGGGAGGTCACGCGGCGCCGGTGCGTGAGCCGGTGCGGACCAACCTGCTGCTGCGGGACTTCGTACTGTCCTTGGCGCCACCTCGACCGTTGCGGTCGCAATGGGTGCCCGGCCGCGCGCGGCGGCGACGTGCGCTGTTCATCTCCTCGGCGATCGGCCTCGGGCACGCAAGACGGGACGTCGACATTGCCACGGAGCTTCGGCAACTCCAGCCGGATCTGGAGATCGATTGGCTTGCGCAGCACCCGGTCACCAAGGTGCTCGCGGAGCGGAACGAGAAGGTCCACCCGGCGAGCCGCTGGCTGGCGAGCGAGAGCAAGCACATCGAGTCCGAGGCCGGGGAGCACGACCTGCACGCGTTCCAGGCCATCCGCCGGATGGACGAGATTCTCATCGCCAACTTCCATGTGATGCAGGACTTGGTCGACACCGAGCCCTACGACGTCGTCGTCGCCGACGAGGGGTGGGATGTCGACTATTTCTTGCATGAGAATCCCGAGCTGAAACGCAGTCCCTACGTCTGGTTGACCGACTTCGTGGGGTGGCTGCCGCTGCCCGAGGGTGGGGCCGGGGAAGCGGCGCTGACCGCGGATTACAACGCCGAGATGGTCGAGCACATAGGCCGTTATCCCCGGCTCCGTGACCGCTCGGTGTTCGTCGGCAACCCGGCAGACCTGGTGACCGACCCGCTCGGACCGGGCCTGCCGAGCGTGCGGGAGTGGACCATGGCGCACTACGACTTCGCCGGGTACGTCAGTGGGACGGGGCTGCCGGTGGATCGGGATGCCGTCCGGGCCGAACAGGGCTGGCGGCCGGACGAGCAGGTCTGCGTCGTCTCAGCAGGTGGTTCCGGCGTGGGGATGCACCTGCTCCGCCGGGTGGCGCAGGCCTTTCCCCACGCGGTCCAGCAGCGGCCCGGGCTCCGGATGATCGTGGTGACCGGCCCGCGGATCGACCCGGCGTCGGTGTCCGTGCCGACTGGGGTCGAGGTCAGGGGATACGTGCGGGACCTCAGCCGGTTGTTGGCCGCGTGCGACGTGGCTGTCGTCCAGGGCGGCTTGACGACCACGATGGAGCTGACTGCCGCCCGGCGGCCGTTCCTGTACTTTCCGCTCGGGCATCACTTCGAGCAGCAGGTGCACGTCCCTCACCGGCTCGCGCAGTATCGGGCCGGGACCCGGCTGGACTACCTGACGTCCACCCCGGAGTCGATCGGCCGTGCTCTGGTCGAGGCGCTCGACCGACCGGTGCAGTCGCTGCCGGTCGAGACTGACGGCGCGCGACGGGCAGCGGCGTACATCGCCGAGTTGTTGGCATGACACCGAGCGGCCCGGCGTAGCCCGGCAAGGAGCCAGGTGACGATGGTGCTCGCGACCCGGATCGGCGCCATGGGGTGCGCTATCGTCTGCTCTCGCTGGGCGACCGGCACCATCCCGCGTAGCTCAATTGGCAGAGCATGCGACTGTTAATCGCAGGGTTCCTGGTTCAAGTCCAGGCGCGGGAGCATTCCTGAACTGACCGGTCCCCAGCTCCTCGGCGAGGTAGCTGGACATGATGGCCGCCGCCCTGCAGGGTGCGCAGCATCGTGATCGTCCCCAGGCACCGGGAGCCCAGTGACCACAGCACCTGCCCAGCCCGCGCGCGTCGGCGGGATCGAAGTGCGCTCCATCGACTACGTGCCCCTCGACGAGCGGCACGGCAAGCTGTGGCATCTGGGTCCGTTGTGGTTCATGAGCAACGCCCAGATCGCCACGCTGGCCGTGGGCCTGATCAGCATCACCACCGGCGGCAACCTGCTCTGGTCGCTGATCTCGATCGTCGCCGGCGCGCTGGTCGGGACGTTCTTCATGGCGTTCCACTCGGCGCAGGGCCCGCAGCTCGGGCTGCCGCAGATGATCCAGTCCCGGCCGCAGTTCGGCTACGTCGGGGCCCTGCTCATCTGGCTGTTCGTCTACGTGCAGTACGCCGGTTTCAACGTCTTCAACAGCATCCTGGCCGGTGAAGCGCTCAACACCACGGTGCACGGCAGCGCGAAGCTGTGGTTCGTCGTGGTGACCGCCGCGGCCCTGGTGGTGGCGCTGGTCGGCTACGACCTCATCCACCGCTTCGAGCGCTATCTCGCCTACGCCTTCATCCTGATCTTCGGCGTCTTCACGATCGGGGCGCTGGCGACCCTGCACTTCCCGGCCGGGGCGCTGAGCGTGTCGGACTTCCACTGGACGCCGTTCCTCGCGCAGTTCGGCGTCGTGGCCGGTTACCAGATCAGCTGGGCGCCCTACGTCTCGGACTACTCGCGCTACCTGCCGCCGGACGTCACGGTCCGACGTACGTTCCAGTGGACCTATTGGGGTTCGGCGCTCGGCGCCATCTGGCTGATGTGCCTGGGGACGGTGCTCGCCGCCGCCATCAAGACCGGCGACACCTTCGACGCGGTGCAGGCCATCAATATCGCCGGGGACAAGGTCTTCAGCGGGTTCGGCGCCGTCGTGCTGATCTTCTCCGCCCTCGGCCTGATCTCGGTCATGGCCATCAACATGTACGGCGGGTCGCTGACCCTGATCAGTGCGATCGACTCGTTCCGGCCGATCCGGGCCACGACCTCGGTCCGGATCATGACGATCGCCCTGACGGCCGCGCTGTCCCTGGTGGGGGCGCTCGCCGCCTCCGCCGATTTCCTCGGCAACTTCAATAACTTCCTGCTGCTGATCCTGTACCTGTTCATTCCGTGGACCGCGGTCAACCTGGTCGACTACTACCTGGTCCGGCGCGGGCACTACGCCATCGCCGAGATCTTCAACCCACACGGGCTGTACGGCCGCTGGGGTTGGCGCGGCATCACCGCCTACCTCGTCGGGTTCGCCGTGATGATCCCGTTCTTCAGCACCGGCTTGTTCACCGGCTTCGCCGCCAAGGCGCTCAATGGCGCCGACATCTCGCTGTTCATCGGACTTCCGGTGTCCGGCATCCTGTATTGGGTCTTCGGCCGCTCGGTCGACCTCGAGGCCGAGATCGTCATCGAGCAGGCGGAAGCAGAGCAGCTGCAGGCTGCCGGCGTACGGTCCTGACAGGACCGGGTCGGTGATCGAGCAGGTCGCGCAACTGGTCCGTCGTCGCCAAGCCTCGTGCGTCGAGCTGGTCGAGCGCGCCTTGCGGCTCATCGAAGCCGGTAACCCGCGGATCGGAGCTGTCGTCGCGTTCCGCGGCGAGCAGGCGCTGGCCGAGGCGGCGCACCAGGACCGCCGCCTGGCCGCGGGGGAGGACCTCGGCCCGCTCGTCGGTGTCCCCACCCTGGTGAAGGACCTCGAGGACGTCACCGGCCTGGTCACGACCCAGGGTTCCCTGCTCTACGCAACCTCGCCGCCGGCGGTGACCGACGGGCTGGTGCCCGGGCGGCTACGGGCGGCGGGGGCGGTCGTCATCGGCAAGACCAACCTGCCCGAGTGCGCGTTCGAGGCCTACACCGCCAACCGGCTGTTCGGCCCCACCCTTAACCCGTGGGACCTGCGCTGGTCGCCGGGCGGTTCCAGCGGCGGCTCCGCGGCAGCGCTGTCCGCCGGGATGGTGCCGATCGCCACCGCGACCGACGGCGGCGGGTCGGCCAGGATCCCGGCGGCGTTCTGCGGACTGGCCGGGATGAAGCCGACCAACGGCATCGTCGGTAGGTCGCCGATCCCGTCCTGGATGGACCTGTCGACCGACGGCCCGATGGGCCATACGGTCGCCGACCTCAGGACGCTGTTGGACATCGAGAAAGGCCCGGTGCCTGGAGATCCGAGCGCCCTGCCGCACTGGACCCCAGGTCCACCCGGCCGGTTGCGGCGGGTCCTGGCCGCCCCTCGAACTTCCGACTGGGGTCCGCTCGACCCCTCGCTCCAGCAGGCCTTCGCGGCCGCGTTGCGCGACCTGGAGCATGACCTCGGGCTGCCGGTCGAGATGCTGGAGCCTGCCCAGGTGACGCCGGCCGGCAACGCCGACCTGGACTGGTTCACGATCTGCTGCGCCGAACAGGCGCACCAGATCGGCCGGGCGGTGCTCGAGTCGCGGGCCGACGACTTCGATCCGGTGCTGCTCGCCCAGATGCAGACCGGACTCGAGATCTCGCTGGCGGACTATCTTGACGCGCGCCGGCGTCGTTTCGAGCACGCGCGCCACCTGGACCTGCTCCTCGGCGCCGACGGCGTGCTCGTCACCCCAACGCTGTGCATGACGGCCCAGCACGCCGACGGGCGGATGCTCGGCGCGGACCTGCCGGGCACGCCGGCGGACGCCGTCAACACCGCGCTGCAGAACATCACCGGCCACCCGGCCATCTCGGTGCCCGCGGGCCGGCTGCCCGGCGGCTTGCCGTTCGGTCTGCAGTTGACCGGGCCGCGCTACCGCGACGACCTGCTGCTCGACCTTGCAGCGCGTTGGGAGCAGGCGCAGCCCTGGCCGTGGTTCGCACCGGGTTTCGAGGGCCTGGTCCCGCAGCCCTGACTGTCAGCTCGGGATCCCACCAGCTTGGAGCGCGAACAGGCTGAGGAACTCATAGACGACATTGGCCGCCGCGAGCGCGGTGAGCTCCGCGTGGTCGTAGGCGGGTGCCACCTCGACCACGTCCGCACCGATGATCGGCAGGTCCGACAGGCCCCGCAGGATGAGCTGCAACTCACGGGTGGTGAGGCCGCCTGGTTCCGGCGTCCCGGTCCCCGGTGCGTGTGCCGGGTCGAGCACATCGATGTCGACACTGAGGTAGACCGGGAGGTCGCCCACCCGCTCGCGGATCCGGTCGATCGCCTGGTCCACGCCGCGCCGGGCGATGTCGTCGGTCGAGATCGTGGCGAAGCCCAGCCGGCGGTCCTCCACCAGGTCGGTGCGCGCATAGAGCGGCCCCCGGGTGCCGACGTGCGCCGCGTGGTCCAGCGCCAGCAACCCCTCCTCCGAGGCACGGCGGAACGGTGTCCCATGCGTGTACGGCGCGCCGAAGTAGGTGTCCCACGTGTCCAGGTGCGCGTCGAAGTGGACGAGAGCGATCGGGCCGTGCCGGCGGTGCGCGGCCCGGAGCAGCGGCAGTGCGATGGTGTGATCACCGCCGATCGTGACGAGCGTGCCGGCGCGGTCGTACGTCGCCTCCGCGGTCGCCTCGATCTGGCCGATTGCCTCGATCAGGTCGAACGGGTTGACCGCGGCGTCGCCGGCGTCGGCGACCTGCAGCACCGACCACGGTTCGATGTCCAGCGCCGGGTGGTAGGGCCGGAGCAGCTTCGAGCCGGCGCGGACGGCGGCCGGCCCGAACCGCGCACCGGGGCGGTAGGAGACACCACTGTCGAACGGGACACCCAGCACCGCCACATCGGCCCGACCGACGTCGTCGAGCCTGGGCAACCTGGCGAACGTGTCGGGGCCCGCGTAGCGCGGAACGAGCATGGCGTTCGGCGGACCGACCGGAGCGCGGCCGGGTTCGCGTGAGCTGCCGGCAGGTCCGCCTGCCATGCGGCCGGGTTCGTTCTCGGTCATCCGCGCGGGGTCTCTCGCGCCACCGGGAGACAGCCGCAACGGCTCGGTTGTCGTGTCATGCCGTGCCCCCTCCCGTGCCGGCCCGCGATGGCTGTTCTGGCAGGCTACGTCGGCCACTTCCTGACGTCGCCCGGGCCCTTCCGGACGCCGTGGAGCCGGGCCTGGGGGGCCGGTTCGCGGGTGGTGGGGTGGTGGCGCGGTGCGGGGCTCAGTGGCCCTTGGGTCTGCGTCGGTGTTGGTGGCCGCCGCGGCTGGTCCAGAGGTAGCTGCCGTCGGGCCCGCGGGTGACGGTGAAGCTGGTGTGTTTGGCGCGGTGGTGGTGTCGGCACAGGCACTGCAGGTTGTCGGCGTCGGTCGGGCCGAGCGGCCAGGGGATGCGGTGGTCGTTGTCGGTGCGGGTGGCTGGGCGGTGGCAGCCGGGGAAGACGCAGGTCCGGTCCCGGGCTTGGACGAGTCGGGTGAGCCGGCGGCTGGGGCGGTAGTGCGCGCTGGCGAGGTCGGTGGTGACGACCGGGTCGGTGCGCATCCGGGCGAGCAGGGCCGGGACAGTGCTGGCCGGCCGGACGGGTTGGGGGTCGTCGACGGCGATGACCTCACCGGTGGTGGGGTCGATCGAGATGCGCTGCAACTGGTTGCAGGTGTCGAGCAGCTGCTGGCCGGTGCTGGCCAGGACCGGCCCGAAGCCGGGGATCTCGGCGGGTTCGGTGCTGTCGCCTTGGGCGGTCGCGATCGGGACGATGATCTGCGCGTGCCAGCGGCCTGGGCCGGTGCTGCCGCCGGTGAGCAGGTCGGTGAAGGTGTCGAACAGCCGGGCGTCGGTGCTGCGCTGGTCGGCTGGGTCGTGGTCGGGGCCGGCGGTGGCTTCCAGGCTGGCTTTGACCGCGGCGATGATCGCGAGGGGTCCGCGGGCTTGCAGGCAGCCTTGGCCGTCGATGTCGGTCCAGAACCGGATCCGGCGTTGCCGGCTGGCCTGGTCTTGCCGGTGTTGGGTGGCGGCTGGGTCGACGGTGAGGATCAGCCGGCGGATGATCGCGGCGAGCTCGGCTGGGGTGTGCCGGTCGAACCGGGTCAGGGCGACCAGGACGATCGCGGCGCGTTGCTCCAGCTTCAGGCTGATCGCGGCGAGCTCGGTGAGTAGGGCCCGGACGTGCCGTTGGGTGAGTAGCCCGGTTTCGACGGCTTCGAGCAGCCCGGGCAGCGCTGCTGCGTCCAGCGCCAGGCCGGTCAGTAACGATCCGGTGGTGGGTGATGCGCCGATGGCGAGGCCGACCTCGTCGGGGACGAACTCCCGGTCGGCTCGGGACGCCCGGTTGCAGGCCGCGACGATCGCCCGGCACTGCCCCGCGAAGGCCAGGTCAGCCAGGCGTTGCCAGGACGCGATCTCATCGAGGTCGGTCCGGGCGGTGCCGGTGAACAGCAACCCATCGGCCCGCGTGCAGGACGCATCGACCCACTTCGCCAACTCGGCAGCGCTGAGCGCCGCGGCAGGAGGAGCGGTGCT
>JAYSQK010000534.1:0-2635 GCA_043721555.1 Frankiales bacterium | reverse complement strand
CGAACCGAATCGGGCTGGGCTGCGTCGTACTGGCATGGACGAGCTCGACGAGTGGCTGCGGCGCGACTACGCCACGGCGTACCGCACCGCCTGCCTGGTACTGCGCAACCCGCACGACGCCGAGGACGCCGTCCAGGAGGCCTTCCTGCGGGTCTGGCGGTTCCGCGACGCCATCCCGCAGGGCGACGCCCGCAAAGCGTGGCTGTACCGCGTCGTGGTCAACGCCTGCATCTCCCGGATCCGCAGCGAGGCGTCGCGCACCGGCAAGGACGACGGCGACCTCGGGCTGCAGACCGCCGTCGACCCGGCGCCGCAGCCGTCGGACGCGGCCGAGACCGCCGAGCGGGCAGGCGATGTCCTCGCCGCGCTGGCTGACCTGCCGGAGATCCTGCGGGTGCCGCTGGTCCTGCGCTTCTACGCTGGCCTGTCGGAGAAGGAGATCGCCGTCGCGATCAACCGCCGCCCCGGCACCGTCAAGAGCCGCCTGTACGACGCCAGGCAGCGGCTCGCCCTCGACCCGAGGCTGACCGCCTGGGTCGACCCCGATCTGGAGGCTGCCCGATGAACGCGATGCTGACCGACGACGACCTGGTGCGGCTGCTCACCGAGACCGCCGAGACGTACGCCGTACCGGAGCTCGGGCCGTCCCTCGTTCGCGAGGAGGTCGAGGACGCGCCGCCCGCACGACCGGTCCACCGCCGCCGGTGGGTGCAGGCCTCGGCGGCCGCGGCCGTAGTGGCCGGTGCGCTGCTCGCCGGGTCGCTGCTGTCAGGGGGCGGGGGTCCGGCGACGACCAGTGGCCCGGTGGCGGTCGCGAAGCCCATGTTGGGGCAGACGCCGACCGGGCTGTCAGGGCCCGAGTCAATCGCGCGCGACTCCGCAGCGGTCCCTGCTGCCGGTCGTCCCCAGACCGCAACTACCAAGCCGGTGGTCGCCCCGGCGCCGGACGGTGGCGCGTCGCGGGTCGTCAAGAGCGGCACCATCACGCTGGTCGTCGACGACAAGCGGGTCACGCCGACCCTCAACGCGGTGCAGACGGCCGTCGAGGGCTTGCAGGGCTATGTCTCGACCAGTTCGACGCAGGAGCTGGGGGCCACGCCGACGGGGACCGTGACGTTCCGCATCCCGGTTGAGAACTTCGACAAAGCCGTCTCCCGGGTCCGGACCCTCGGTGGGGTGACGGTCCGCAGCGCGGCGACCTCCGGCCGGGACGTCACCGCGCAGTACGCCGACACTGCCGCCCAGCTGTCCTCCCTGCGGGCGGCCCGCAACCGGTTCCTGACCATCTTGGCCAGGGCCAACACGATCGGCGAGACGCTCACGGTGCAGCAGCGGGTCGATGACGTGCAGGGCCAGATCGACCGGCTGGAGGGGCAGCGCCAGCTGCTCGCCAACCAGAGTGACCTGTCGACGCTGACCGTCTCGGTCACCCAGAAGGACGATCCGATCCTGCAGCCGCAGGGCAAGACCGAAGGTGGGTTCGCGAGGGCCTGGCGCGAGGCCAAGCACGGCTTCAGCAGCGGCGTGCAGGGCATCGTCGCGCGCAGCGGCCGGGGGCTGCTCGTACTCCTCGTGCTCAGCGTCTTCGCCGTCGTCCTGCGGTTGGGTTGGCGGCTCGCGCGTCGCCGGCTGGTCTAGACCGCCCGCCCACTAGGCTCAGGCCGCGTGGGTAGACGCATCGGGGTGATGGGCGGCACCTTCGACCCCGTGCACAACGGTCACCTGTGCGCCGCCAACGAGGTGGCCGCCCGCTACCGCCTTGACGAGGTCGTCTTCGTCCCCACCGGCTCGCCGTGGCAGAAGACCCACCGCGAGGTCAGCGCCGCCGAGGACCGCTACCTGATGACGGTCGTCGCGACCGCGAGCAACCCCCGTTTCTCGGTGAGCCGGATCGACCTGGACCGCCCCGGCCCGACGTACACGATCGACACGCTCCGCGACCTCCGCAGGATGTACGACGGGGCCGTGGAGCTGTTCTTCATCACCGGCGCCGACGCCCTGGCGCAGATCCTGGGCTGGCACGCGGCGGACGAGCTGTTCGGGCTGGCCCACTTCGTGGGCGTCAGCCGGCCCGGCTATGAGCAGGGCGATCTCAGCGGTTTCCCGGACGGCGCGGTGACGACCCTGCAGGTGCCGGCGCTGGCGATCTCGTCGAGTGACTGCCGCGCGCGGGTGCAGAGCGGCCTGCCCGTCTACTACCTGGTGCCGGACGGTGTCGTGCAATACATCGACAAGCGGCATCTCTACCTGGCCCCGCAGTGACCGAGGGTCTGGGCCGGCGCGCGCAGCGCCGGCAACAGCGCCGGCAACAACGCCGCCGCCTGCTCGCCGGGACGCTTGCGGTCGCCGTCGTCGTCCTCGCCGTCGTCACGGTGGTGCTGATCCGCCGGCACGATGTACCGCCGAGAACCGTTGCGGCACAGGCCAGGACGCAGCAGACCGTGCTACTGCAGGTCCGTGGGCCGGACGGCTCGGCCGTCGCCAGCGCCGTCCTGGCGCACGATCCGGCGAGCCGGACCGGTGCAGTGGTGCTCGTCCCGCCGCAGTTGATCGTCAACGTGCCCGGAGCGGGGGCGGTGCCGTTCGGGCGGGTCATCAAGACCTCGCCCGAGACCGGTGCCCGCAACGCCCTGTC
>JAYSQK010000533.1:0-1652 GCA_043721555.1 Frankiales bacterium | reverse complement strand
ACGGCCGGGCGGTGGTGTCTGCGCTCACCGCGCCATGATGCCAGGGTGACCCCGTTGGCCAGGATCGGTGATGCCACCCGCCGGGTCGGCGTGATCTGGCTGCAGCTGCCCGGCGACCGGTCTCGCCCGCTGTGGCATCTGTGGCACAACGGCGCGGCGTACGTCGTGACGGGCGGGCTCGAACAGCCGTTACCGGGGGACCTGCGTGGCGGCAGCGCCCTGGTGGTGACGCCGGGGCGGGCCACGTCGGACCAGTCGCTCACCTGGGTCGCCCGGCTCGAGCTGGTGCCACCCGGCACCGCCGGCTGGGACGAGGTCGCGCCGATGCTGCGGGCCAAGCGGCTGAACGCTCCCGACGGCGAGGCGCAACCGGAGCGCTGGGCGCGCGAGTCGGTGCTCCTGCGGCTGGTGCCGACCGGCGAGGTGGTGCCGCCGACCGACGACCTCCAGCTGGCCCGCCCCTGACCCCCCACTTCCCCGCCGAGGGCGGGGCGGCTGCGTTCAGCTGACCGTCAGCTGGCCCTCGCAGCATGACCTCGTGGCGCCGCCGGTGCCCACGGAGGAGGTCAGCAATGCGCAGAACAGTGATCGGTGTCGTAGTCGCCGGGGCGGTGGCGGCGGTCGTCGTCGGGTCGACGGCGGCCACCGCAGCCGGCGGCGCCGCCGACGAGGTGAAGCAGGAGAAGGCCTACACGCAAGCACATCTCGGTGACGCAACGGTGTCCGAGGCGCAGGCGACCTCGGCCGCGCTGGCGCGGCACCCCGGCACGGCATCGGACGTCCACCTGCAGGACGAGGGCGACGGGTTGCGCTGGGAGGTCACGTCGGTGGCCGCAGGGCGGTCCTGGGAGGTCCAGTTGGATGCCAGGAGCGGCACCGTCGTCGGGGATCAGCCAACCGAGTAGCCGCGGACGCCATCGCCGAACAGGCAGCAGACCACCGAGCAGGCCGATTCGCCCGAACACTGCGGACCGGCGGATGGAGCGCAGAGCCATGAGCACACGCATGAGCAAGGCCGCGGCCGCAGTCGTCGTCGTCGTGGCGGCCGGCTGGCTGCCGCTGGCGACGGCGCAGGCAGCGACGACCGCGGTGAGGGCGTGTCCGCTTCCCACCTTCGGTCCGGGAGCGTCGTACGACCCGAAGTTGGAGCGCGCGTCGTTCACGCCGAATGTGACGAACGGATTGTTCCCGCTGAAGGTGGGGCGCTCCCTGGTCTACACCGGCGTCAAGGACGGCAAGGTGGCCCTGAACATCGCGACCACCACCCCGAAGACCAAGATCGTGGACGGGGTGCGGACCCGGGTGTTGGAGGACCGGCTCTACCTCGACAACGTCCTCGAGGAACGCACGAGCGACTACTACGCGCAAGATGGCTGCGGCAATGTCTGGTACTTCGGTGAGGACACCGCGACGCTCGATCCGCGCGGCCGCGTGGTCAGCACCGAGGGCAGTTTCCACGCGGGCGTCAATGGCGCGAAGGCCGGGGTGTTCATGCAGGCCCAGCCGCAACTCGGCCGGCAATTTCGGCAGGAGTGGTTCCGGGGGCACGCCGAGGATGTCTTCAAGGTGATTGCTCTGGACGCGACTGTGCGGGTGCCGTTGGGCTCGTTCCGGCACGCGCTGCGGACCTCGGAGCGGACCGACCTGGAGCC
>JAYSQK010000532.1:0-1529 GCA_043721555.1 Frankiales bacterium | reverse complement strand
GAGCAGCCGGCCGCGCTCCTGCCAAGGCCCCAGTACGACGATGAGGTCGGTCCGGCGGGGGGCGTCGGACGGCGGGAACAGGAACACGCACACGTCCAGGGCAACCAGCGACAACGCGAGGCCGACCCAGAAGCGCCACCACTTGCCCCGGCGGGCTACAGGACCACCCCGAGCAGGGCATCGACGACGTCGCGGACCAGCGCCGGCGCCGCGGCGTCATCACCAGCGCCTGCGCACCAGTGGTCGACGGCGGTCAGCGCGGCCGGCGTGTCGAGGTCGTCGGTGAGGGCGACCCGAACCTGGGCCAGCAGCGCCTGGCCATCCGGGCCGCCAGGCCGTGCGACGCCGGCGCGCCAGGCGGCCAGCCGGTCCTGCCCGTGCACGAGGGCGGCATCGGTCCACTCCCGGTCGACGCGGTAGTGCGCCCCGAGCAGGGCGAGCCGCAGTGCGGCCGGCTCGACCCCGCCGGCGAGCAGCTTGGAGACGAACACCAGGTTGCCGAGCGACTTGCTCATCTTCTCGCCGTCGAGCCCGACCATGCCGGCATGCACGTAGGCCCGCGAGAACGGCCAGACGCCGGTCGCGACCTCGGCCTCGGCCGCGGACAGCTCGTGGTGCGGGAAGGCGAGGTCCGAGCCGCCGCCTTGGACGTCGAGGGTGTCGCCGAGCCGGTTGAGGGCGATCGCGGTGCACTCGATGTGCCAGCCCGGCCGGCCGGTGCCGAGCACCGACGGCCAGCCCGGCTCGCCGGGGCGCTGCTGCATCCAGAGCAGGCAATCGAGCGGGTCCTTCTTGCCGGGGCGGTCGGGGTCCCCGCCGCGCTCGGCCGACAGCCGGGTCATCGTCGCGACGTCGAGACCGGCCACCTGGCCGAAGTGCTCGGCTGCGGCCACCGAGAAGTAGACGTCGCCGTCCAGGGAGTAGGCCGCGCCGGCCTGCTCGAGGCGCACCACGAGCTCGGCGATCTCGGCCATGGCCTCCACTGCCCCGACGTACCAGGTCGGCGGGATGACCCGTAGGGCGGTCATGTCGTCACGGAACAGCTGGGTGTCGCGCTCGGCGATGGTGGTCCAGTCGACGCCGTCCCGCATCGCCCGGATGAGCAGCGGGTCGTCGATGTCGGTGACGTTCTGCACGTAGCGCACCTCGTGGCCCTGGTCGAGCCAGACCCGCACGAGGGTGTCGAAGGCCAGGTAGGTCGCCGCATGCCCCAGGTGCGTCGCGTCGTACGGCGTGATGCCGCAGACGTAAAGGCGGGCGACGCCGCCGGTCGGCTCGAGGGTCACCGGGGCGTCGCTGGCCGTGTCGTGCACCTGCAGCGAGGGGGGCGTCCCGGGCAGGGCGGGGAGCGCGGGCGAGGGCCAGGACTGCATGGCCGCAGCCTAGCGAGGCGTCTTGAGACACAAACGGGTGACGCAGCGTGACGACAGTGCCCCGAGAACCGAACTATGACTCGACGCCGCACCCCCGTCCTGGCCGCCGTAGCCCTCGCCCTGGGCCTGACCGGCGCGGTCGCACCAGCGGTCTCC
>JAYSQK010000531.1:0-8393 GCA_043721555.1 Frankiales bacterium | reverse complement strand
AGCACCCCGCCGGCGCCGAGCACCAGGCCACGTCGCGTCATCAGTGCACCGTCCCCACGAGCTCGGCCAGCGACTCCTCGATGCAGGAGGCCAGCACATCGATGTCGGGCATCGCGTCCCGGTCGGCGTTCAGCCCGTAGAAGACCCCGCCGTCGTAGGACGTGAGCCCGATGCTGACCGCCTGACCCTTGGCGAGCGGTACGACGGGATACATCGACAGCATCCGGGCGCCGGCCGCGTAGAGCGGGAACTGCGGTCCCGGCACGTTGGTGACGACGAGGTTGAACAGCCGCCTGGTGAAGCTGCTCGCGAGGCGCGCGCCGAGCGCGTGGATCGTCGGCGGGGCAAAGCCGGACAGCTGCACCAGCGCGTCGGCGCCGACCGCTGCGCCGCTGTCCTTGTGGCCGCGCATCGCGAAGCTCACCTGCTGCAGCCGGATGACCGGGCTGCCCTCGCCGACCGGCAGATCCACGAAGTACGACGAGACGCGGTTGCCCAGCTCGCCCTTACGGGCGTCGCCGCGGACACTCACCGGCACCATCGCCCGGACCGTGGTCGCCGGGCCGATCTTCTCGCCACGGGTCAGCAGCCAGGTGCGCAGCGCCCCGGTCACGGTGGCGAGCACGACGTCGTTGACCGTGCCGCCGTGCGCCTTGCGCACCCGCTTGTAATCGTCGAGCTCGGTCGCCGCCATGCCGAAGCGCCGCTGCTCGCCGATCGCGACGTTGAGCGGGCTGTCCGGTGCGGACCGCGCCACCGTGCGAGCGCTGGCCAGGATGCCGCCGGCCACGGACGCGGCCTTGCCGACCGTTGCCCTGGCGTCGCCGATGGCGGTGCGGGCGGTGTCGACCGCCTGGGTCGGCTTGGCGACCAGGTCGGTCAGCGCGGTGACCATCAGTCGGACGGCGCCGGGCTCGCCGGCCGGGTGCCAGTCGTCCGGCTGGATCTCCCGTGGGGTCGGCGTGACGTCCAGGATCACCGTGCCGATGTCGACCGCGGCGACACCGTCGACCATCGCGTGATGGGTCTTGGTGATGATCGCCACCCGGTCGTGCTCGAGACCCTCGACCAGATAGATCTCCCAGAGCGGCCGGTTGCGGTCCAGCTGGCGGCTCTGCAGGCGACCGACGAGCTCGCGCAGCTGCGCGTCGTCGCCGGGCCTGGGCAGGGCGCTGCGGCGTACGTGGTAGGCGACGTCGAACTCCGCGTCGTCGACCCAGACCGGGTTGGCGAGCCGGCCGGGCACCCACTTGACCTTCTGCCGGTAGCGGGGCACCAAGCTGATTCGCTGGCAGATGAGCTCGACCAGCCGGTCGTAGTCGAACCCGTCGGCAGGCGAGGCGAACACGCACACGCCGCCGACGTGCATCGCGGTCGTCGGCGTCTCCATGTAGAGAAAGGAGACGTCCAGCGGGTTGAGACGGTCGGTCATGGCGCGCCCATGGGATGCATGGTCACACAGAAGTGACCGGCGGGTAACTCACGGCCGGCAGCCACTGGGGCGCGGCGCCGGCGCGACCGTCTTGGTGGCGACCGGCGTGGGTCGCGTGGTCAGCGACGCGATCTCGACGGGGGTCCTCAGCCGGGCGAAGCCGCTGCCGAGCACGAGCTGCAGGCTGCCCCGGGGCGTGCGCGGAGCATCGACCAGCGTGGCGCCGAACACGTGCATGCCGACGAGCTGCGCCGCCGGCAGCGCGCCGGGGCCGTAGGTCACCTGGGACGGTCCGGTCAGCAGCGCACGGGCGTTGCCGGTGCCGGAGACCACGAAGCCGCGGGCCGCCAGCTGGTTGCCGATGTTGCGGCCGAGACCGTTGCGCTTGGTGCCGTTCAGCAGCAGCAGACGCACCTGTCGGGGCTGCGGGAGCGCGGCCGGCTTGGGCTGGGCCGGCTGGGCCGGCTGACCGGCCGGGCTGGTCGTCGGGGCCGCCGGGCAGGGCAGCAGCGCCACCCGGGCGGCGGCGCCCCGGTCGTCGCGCTGCAGGGCGTAGGCCACGGCGCCGCCGCCGGCGAGTAGGACCAGCGCCAGCAGCACGCGGCCGGTGCGCCGCTTGGACCGGCCGTAGCTGCCGCCGTAGCGCTTGCGGCGACGGGCGGGGGCCAAGTCACCGGAGGGGATCCGCACAGCCCGGAAGCCTAGGCGCTGCCGGCACCGGCCCGGTGGCGCTGCCGGCACCGGGCCGGTGGCGCTGTTGCGGCCGGCGCCCTGTGGCGTTCCCGGATTGGGCAGTGGCATGGTGGCCGGACCCGATGCGCACGCTGCGCCATCGATCCCTCCCGGAAAGGCTCCCCGTGGACTTCGCTCCCACTGCCAAGGCGCAGGACCTCAAGGCCCGGCTGCAGGCCTTCATGGACGAGAAGGTCTTCCCAGCCGAGGAGTTGTACGAGCAGTACCGCCAGGAGAAGGGCTACGGCGACCACTCCCTGCCGCCGGTCGTCGAGGAGCTCAAGGCCGAGGCCCGCAGCCGTGGCCTGTGGAACCTGTTCCTGCCCGATGTCTCCGGGCTCACCAACGTGGAGTACGGCCAGCTCGCCGAGATCACCGGCTGGTCGGTGCACATCGCGCCCGAGGCGATCAACTGCGACGCACCGAACACAGGCAACATGGAGGTGCTGCACATGTTCGGCACCGCCGAGCAGAAGACGCAGTGGCTCCAGCCCCTGCTCGAGGGCGAGATCCGCTCGGCCTTTGCGATGACCGAGCCGGACGTCGCCTCGTCCGACGCGACCAACATCGCCACCTCCATCGTCCGCGACGGCGACGACTACGTGATCAACGGGCGCAAGTGGTGGATCAGCGGTGCGGCCGACCCTCGTTGCAAGATCATGATCCTGATGGGCAAGACCGACCCTTCACAGAGCCCGCACCGTCAGCAGTCGATGATCCTGGTGCCGATGGACACCCCCGGGGTCGAGAACGTCCGGGCGCTGCCGGTCTTCGGCTACCAGGACCAGCACGGGCACAACGAGTTGCGCTTCCACGACGTCCGGGTGCCGGCCACCAACCTGATCGCCAACGAGGGCGACGGGTTCATGATCGCCCAGGCCCGGCTCGGGCCCGGCCGGATCCACCACTGCATGCGCTCGATCGGCGTCGCCGAGCGGGCCCTGCAACTGATGTGCGAGCGGGCCGCCGCACGGGTCGCGTTCGGCAAGCCGCTCGCCGAGCAGGGCGTCGTTCAGCAGCAGATCGCCGAGTCGCGGATGGAGATCGAGCAGGCCCGGCTGCTCACCCTCAAGGCCGCCTGGATGATCGACAACGTCGGGGCGCGAGGTGCCCGCACCGAGATCGCCGCGATCAAGGTGATCGCCCCCCGGGTCGCGCTGGCGGTGCTCGACCGGGCGATCCAGGTGCACGGCGGGGGCGGCGTGTCGGACGACTTCCCGCTCGCCCAGATGTGGGCCGGGATGCGTACCTTGCGCCTCGCCGATGGCCCCGACGAGGTGCATGTGCGCACCGTTGCGAGGCAGGAGCTCGGCAAGTACGGCGTGCGCGGCTGACCCTGGCTGCGGAGGCGCGGGCGGTGGCGGCGTTCGGGGGCGCTTCCCCCGCGCAGACGACCACAGCAGCAGGTAAGGGTGGCTCCTGCTGGCCTTCGCAACGAGCCGGCACGCTGGAAATGGCCGAACGGGCCTCCGCTTCCCTGCTGTTGTGGTCGTTGGGAAGGGTCGGTGGCTGGCTGGGCTCAGCGGCGGCCGAAGCGGCGCCTGCGACCGCCGACCGGGACTCCCACGAGGTGACCGGCCAGGGCTGCGATCGCCTGCCGCGCCGGCGACGACGGCGCCGCCTCGACGAGGGTGCGGCCCGAGGCGAGGGCTCCGTCGACGGCGTTGACGTCGAGCGGGATGAGGCGGACGTCGTCGATCCCGGCGTACCGCGACAGGGCGCCGCGGATCTCCTGCGCGGCGTCGCCCGGGATCGCGCTGCTGCGCAGCCGGTTGACCACGACGGTGGGCCGAACCCCGGGCACGGCCTCCTTGAGCTCGCTGAGCCCCCGGACGAGGCGCTGCAGCCCGACGGGGTCGGCGCTCCCGACCACGACGACGGTCTCGGCGGCGTCGAGCACGGCCAGGGTGGCGCCGTTCCTGCGCGGGGCCATCGTGTCGTAGGCCAGCTCCTCGTCCTGCTCGAGGCAGAAGCCGCAGTCGACAACCGTCACGGCGGCCAGCGACGCGGACAGGGCGAGGACGACGTCCAGCGCGGCCGGCCGCAGCTCGGGCCAGCGGTCCGGCCGGGCGATCCCGGAGAGCACCCGCAGGTCGGGCGACACCTGCCGGGCCAGGCCGGCCAGGGCCGGCAGGTCCAGGGTGCCGGCGTTGGCTTGGCGACAGGCTGCGGCCAGGCCCGGCGACTCGTCCAGCAGGCCCATCGCCTGGGCCACGACCCCGCCGTACACGTCGGCGTCGATGAGCAGGCTCGGCCAGCCGATCGCGGCGAGCTCGCTGGCCAGGCCGATCGCCACGGTGGTACGGCCGGGGGCACCGGTCGGGCCCCAGACCGCGACGAGGCGACCGCTTCCGCCGCCGAGGTCGGGCAACTCGAGCTCGCCGGCCGGCGGCAGATCTGGCAGCGCGGCGCGCGGGTCGGCCAGGCCCGTCGCGTCGGCCGGCGCCGGGCTGAGGGCGACCACCGCCTCGATCACGGCTGCGGAGATCACGTCGGGGGTCGCATCGGAGGGCAGCACGTGATCGACGCCGAGCTGCCGCAGCCGTCGCTCGGCGTCCTCGTCGCCTGGTGGGACGAGGCCGACCACGGCGACGCCGGTGACCCGCAGCCGGGTGAGCGCATCGCGGTCGAGCCGGCGCAGATCGGCCGAGAGCAGCGCGGCCCGGGCCTGTCCGGTCGCGGCGGTCGCCAACAGGTCAGCTAGGTCGACGCAGCGCCGGACGACGGTGACGCCAAGCTCGCCACGCTCCAGGGCGGCCACCAGCCGTGACTCCCAGACAGCGTCCGAGACTGCTGTCAGGACGGGGACCTGCATCACGGCGACGGACCCGCGGACGGGGTGGCCGGGTCGGGCGGCTTCTGCTCCTTCAGCGGCACCCGGACGAGGTCGATCTGGCCCTGCGCCATCGCTTGCACCAGCGTCAGGACCTGGGCCGGCGCAACGGTCAGCACGACCGGCTGGTCCTGCGCGCCGGCGCTGAGCCCTCCCCCGGCGCGCACCGCCCGGACCGAGATCCCCGCCAGGACGAGGCGCGGGGCGAGGGCGTCGGGGGCGCCCTTGACAGCGCGCTGCGCCGTCTTCTCACTCGGTGTGACGTAGACGTCCACCTGGTCCCCGTGCCGCAGGTCGCTCGGGGCATGCCCCGAGGTCACCGGGACGCTCACGTCGCGAGCGGCCACTTGCTCGTCCGGCTTCGACAACGCGGCGACCGGGAGCAACTCGTGCGCGCCGAGGGACCGAAGCAGGACGTAGCCTGACAACCCGCTCGTCGACGCGGCGTAGCGCCCGCTGCTGCCGAACAGCCGGACCCGGCCCACCTCGAGGTCGCCCGCGGTCAGCACGGTGCCGGCGGCCAGATCATGCGACGCGACCCACACCTGCTGGGACCGGTCCGCCGACGACAGCACCTTGGCGCCGACCAGGACACTCACGAGCACCAGCAGCACCCCCAGCACCAGTCGACCGTCGAACCAGCTCGGCGACGCCAGCCGGGCAGCCCGCGGCGAGCCCGGCGTATCACTCACCCGACCTCCCCTCGCCGACCGACCCGGACGACCGGCCGGTCTGCATCGTCGCGTACGGCGTAGGAGTCGGCACGCCTCATCGGGCAACCTGTGGACAACTGGGATCGCCCGCTGACCGGCGGTGCCAGACTCATCGGGCAGCAGGCACCCGAGCAGGAGGGAGGCGGTGATGGCCACCGAGCGGTTTCTGCAGCTCGCCGACGTCGCCGAGGTGCTGAACATCTCGGCGTCGCAGACCTACGCCCTGGTGCGCAGCGGCGAGCTCCCCGCCATCAAGATCGGCGGGCGCGGGCAGTGGCGGGTCGAGCGCAGCGCGCTGGAGACCTACATCAGCCGGTGCTATGAGGAGACGAAGGCGTTCGTCAGCGCCCATCCACTCGGCCGCGAGGGTGAGCCGCCCGTGGAGCCCTGACCGGCGCTCCCGGCGTCGACGCAGGGGCTAGCTGCTGCGCACCAGCACCACAGCCGGTAGCGGGACCAGCCTGACCTGACGCACCGCGGCCGCTCGCCGCGCCTCCCCGGGCGGGTGCTCGGCCAGCTCGAGGTGGTCGGCGCCGATCCGGTCGAGGGTGCCGCCGAGCACGCTGGCGTCCCGAAGAACGAGCTGTACGCCGGTCCGGCTGCGGGCCAGACCGCGCAGCGCCCAACGCAGGTCCAACCGACGCCCGACCTCCCCCTCGCTGCCGGGCGCCGCGCTGCGAGCGCCCAGGCCGGTGATGCCGAGCACGCCGGCCGTCGGGACGAGCACCTGTCGCTGGCCGTTCTCCTCGACCAGCAGCCACCCCTCGCCCACCTCCAGCAGGCGCCCCAGCACGCTCCCGGCCCCCTCAACAAGGATCCCGACCGGGTTGCCGACGACCGGCCGGAGCCGGTCGACCAACCCAAGGAGGCCGACCTCCCGGCGGGTCCGGTCGGTGACCTCACCGGCCAGCTCGGCTGCGTCAGCCGCCATGAGCTGCGCCTCCAAGTCGGCGAACAGCTCCTCCCAGCGCATGCCGGCAATCTGCCGGACGGGGCGGTGCCAGGGCAACCCCACTTGACCGATGGCCTTTGTCATCGTACAAAGGCAAACACAAGCAAACGCATGACAAGGAGATCCATCGCATGCTTGCTCCGCAGACATCCCTGGCGAGCCCGCGGCGCGGTCCCGCCCTGCTGGTCGTCCTGGCGGCCGCGACCCTGGTCCTGGTCGCGCCGTCGCCGGCATCGGCGCTCCCGGCCTTGTTGCGCAGCTCCACCGACCCGACGCACCCGCTCCTGGCCGCCATCGGTCTCTGCGCCTGGGCCTGCGCCAGCTGGCTGCTGCTCTGCACGGCGCTGACCGCCGCTGGTCGCCTGCTCCCGGGCGTGGCTGGCCGGACCGCGCGCGTGCTGGCCACCCGCTGCGCGCCGCGCGCCGTGCGTCTGCTGGCCCAGCTGGCCGTCGGGGTCACGGTCGCCACTGCGGTCCTGGGCGTTACCGGGGCGGCGTCCGCCGACGGCCTGCGGGCAGCTCCCGGCGGCGCCCTGGTCAGGGTGTCGGACACCACGCCGGTGCCCGCCCCGCAGCTCGCGCCACCGTTGGACCTCGATTGGCCGGTCGCACCGACGACCGTGGCCGATGCGGCCGCCCGGTCGGCGCCGGCGGCCACCCGCTCCGGGGCCCGGTTGCCCACCAGGGCAGCGCCGGTACGCCGTACCGGGGCCGAGGTGGTCGTGCGGCCGGGCGACTGCCTCTGGGACCTCGCCCGTGCCTCGCTCGGGGCGGCGGCATCGGACCGCCAGGTCGCCGCGGCCTGGCCGTCCTGGTGGTCGGCCAACCGCGCGCTCATCGGCGCCGACCCCGACCTCCTCCAACCAGGCATGCACCTCGTGCCGCCCACCACCTGAGCCCCGGAGCGCGCCATGACCGCCCTGTCGACCGAGCTGTCGGCCCTGCCGGCGCTCCCGATGCTGCGCCTGCTACCGGCGCCGTCGCACCAGCCGCCGTACGACGACGAGCTCCCCGTCGCGCCCGTCCTGCGCCTGGTCGCCCCGCCCCTGGTCGCCGCGCCGACCTTGCGGGTCGTGCCCGCCCCGGCGTGCGGGGCAGACGATCTCGACGTCGCGCTGTGGCTCGCGGCCCGCCGGACGCCGACCGCGGAGCTGCCGGCCGCGGTGCCCTTTGCCCGCGCGCTCGTGCAGGGGCTGCTCGAGGTGCTCGCTGGGGTCCGCCCGTTGCGACAGCTCCAGCGTGACACGACGCCTGAGCTGTACGCCGTCCTGGAGCGCGTCGTGGCCCGGCAGTGCGCGCCGGTTGGGCCGCGCCCCGGTGGCCGGGCCGTGCGCAGCGTGCACGTCCAGGAGCGACCCGAGGGTGTGGTCGAGGTCTGTGCGACGGTGCAGCGCGGACCACGCGCCGGCGCGCTGGCGCTGCGCCTGGAGGGCCTCGACGGCCGCTGGCGCTGCACTCAGCTGGCCGGGGTCTGACGCCGCCTGACCGGCCCGCTCAGCCGCGGGCCGTTGCCAACAGTTGCAGCACCTCCGGGGCGCGCGCCGACCAGCGCCGTGCCGCGGCGGCCCGCAGGACAGCGCCGAGCGCGACGCCGTACACCGGTCCGATGAGCAGCAGGGCCAGCCCCCAGACCAGCGCGTGCCGGTCGGACAGCAGTGCCGGGAGGAGCAGCCCGAGCAGCGGCAGGCACAGCGCCGCCCCGGCGAGCACCGCAACGAGCGTCAGGGCACC